>NZ_CDWRCM010000051.1:8738-20675 GCF_977927585.1 Frankia sp. CcWB2
CCATGACCGCCTCGGCCGCCTGGACGAGCTGGTCGTACGCCCGGGTCGGATGACCGGACCAGGTGAGCACCCGGCCGCGGACCAGCTCGACGTCGGCTCGCACGAGCGGCCCGCGGGCCAGCCGCGCCGCCTCGTCGGCCCAGGCTGCCGCATCCTGGGACAGGCCGCCGAGATGCGCGTCGGCGGCAGCACGCAGGACGCGGTCGACCCGGGTGGCCCGCTCGGAGGTCAGTGCGGCGGAGCGGTGCCACGCCCGTGCCGACGCGCCGTATCCCCCGCGTCGGCGCGTCCGGACGGCGACCTCGGCAAGCGCGTCGGCCACCCCGTCGTCCGGACCGCCAGCCGCGGCGGCCAAGTACCACACCCGCGCATCACCATGGGAGACCTCGGCGAGTGCCTGGTAGGCGCGCATGCGCGCCGACAGTGCGGCGTGGCGCAGCACGAAGGGCCCCAGCATCGGATGGGCGAACTCCAGCGTGGCATCGACGCCATCACCGCCGCCGACGCCGCCGTCCGCGGCGGCGACCCTGACCAGACCCGCGTCGTGGGCGGCGTCCAGATCGGCCAGGGTGAGAGCGGCTGCGGTCACGGCACGGGCCAGGGCTCCCACCGACGTCGTGCGGCTGGCGGCGAGCACGACCAACGCCTGCCTGGTGCGTTCGGGCAGCCCGTCCAGCCGGTCGGACCAGGCACGCTCCAACTGACGTCCCGGCGGCGGCAGCTCACCGAGCGGTTCCTGCCCAAGCAGCTGGGCCTCCCCCAGCGAGGCCGCCGTCTCCAGCAGCGCCGATGGGTTGCCGGCGATCCGCCGGACCAGGTCGCCCAGCACGTGCGGGGCCATCCGATAACCGTGCTCGCGGATCAGCTCGCCGCACGCCTCGGTGGACAGCCCGGCGACCTCCATACAGGGCAGGCCGGACCGCTCGCACAGGTCGGCGGTATCCGAGCGGACCGTCATCACCATCGCCACCCGTTCCACCGCCAGCCGGCGCGCGACGAACAGCAGCGCCTGCTGCGACGGCGGGTCCACCCATTGCAGATCGTCGACGAGCACCACGAGCGGATGCCTGTCCCCGGCCGCGGCCAAGACGTTCAGGGTTCCCGCGCACGCGGCGTACGGGCTCGTTGACACCCCCTCCGCGAGCGCCAGGCATACCCGCAGCGCCACCCGCTGCGCGTCAGGGAGATCCGGTAGATGTTCCCGCAGCGGCAGCACCAGGTCCGCCAGCGCGGCGAAAGGCAGCGTGCTCTCCGACTCGACCCCGCGAAGCTGGAGCACCCGGGCGGTGGCCGCCCGGGTGCTGGCCATCCGGGCGGCATACCGCAACAACGCGGTCTTCCCCACCCCGGGTTCACCCCGCAGAACGAGGGCGGATCCGCGCTGCGCCACGGCCGCGAGCAGGCCGTCGAGGAGACGACACTCCTTTTCCCGGCCTACCAGTGGATGCATACCGGTAGAGTCGTCGATGGTGGCCTTTGCCCCTTTCACGACAACCGTCCTTCCCCCGTGACGCCGTTGTCCACCAACATCATCCTGCCGTGACCAGAACGGTCGGCAAAGGGACTTTAAGCACAGAAGTGAACGACGGTGTCCGGAACCGCCGGGGATTCCCGGACGCGGTTCGGCCCTCGGTGTGTTGACCTGGGAGAACCGGGAGAAGCCGTACGGAGGGGTGTCCGGTGCCCGACCCAGCGCCATTGACGATCCGGCCGTCACGCCCGGTTACCCACGCAGAGAAATGATCCCGATGTTGCCCGTATATGACCGGACTTCTACTCACTCCCGGTAATTCCCACGGAAGCTGAGATGCGTCCCCGTCGTCGCCTGGACTGCGTTCAGATCAAGGTGAACCTCACCGGGCCGTGGATATCCGCCGCGCGTGACGCTCTGGCGCTCACCGCCGAGCTGGGCATCGGCCGTCGGGTCTGCTTCTGCGCGGACCCGGCTGGAACGGCGGAACGCGGCGGAATAGCGCTGCTCGACGAGGGAATCATCCTGCGGCTGCGGCAGTACGGTGCCGGACACGGTGATGCGACGGTCAGGCTCCGGCCGGCCCGGCGATCCCGGCTGGCTCGGCCTGCGCCCCGACCGCGTCGCGGTGTTCCGGATGGAGGCGGACTGGACGGGGGAACGCAGGGTTCCCGCGGCCTCGCTGACCGCACACCCGGAAGCACGTCGGGTGACCGACGTCCTCGTCGGCGCGACGTCGCCGCGGGAACTGTTCTCACCCCGCCAGCGCCGGTTCCTTCGCGAGTACGCGGACCGCCCCATCGACCTGGACAGCCTGTCCGTACTGGGCCCACTCGACGGTGTCCGCTGGAACACCCCGGTTCCGATCCCGGTGGCGGGTTTTCCCGTGGCGGCCGAGAGATGGCGGCTCGCCCCCGGTCCCGGCGACCGCGGGCTCGATCTGCTGGAATTGTCCATCCGGGTTGAGCCGGATGGTGCCCAGATCGCCCAGATCGCCTTCGAGGCCGCCCTGCGCCGCCTCGGGCTCGACATCGAGGAGGACGAGGAGACGAAGACCCGGCGCGCCCTGGCCCTGCTGACCGCAAGACCCTGATAGCGCGAGGTGGCCCCGGCGGAGATCCTCCGCCGGGGCCACCGTCAAACAATCGGATCCGATGTCCTCGTGAGGAGCCGGACCCGATCAGGGTGAGACGATGAACGAGGGGCTGATCGCGACCGTGGTGTTGACGAACCGTCCCGACGCCACCTTGAGCGCGGCGATGACGTCAAGGGCGTCCCCATCCTCCGCAGCATTCGCGAACCAGGGTGCGGAGATTGGCACCGTCAACGGCTTGTTGAAGGCCTTCCTCGGGTCCCCCGGCTTGACCGGAATCTTGCCGATCACGTTTCCGGTGGCCACGACGACGAACCGGCTCAGGTTGCGAACAGAAACACTGAGCGTGTATTCGGCGCCACCGAAGTCAATCAGGCTCTCCCCGATCTCGACGTCGGCGATGACATCGAAGGCCTTGTCATCCGCGATGACATCAATGGTGTTGTTGGTACCACTGTCGACGGCGTAGACCGACTTGACGGTGGCGTCCCACTGCCCGGGCATGACGGTATTCCTCCCCAACTGATACCGCTGACGGCGTGTCGCTTTTCAGTCTGGGAAACGGGAACGGGGGCGCGCGTCAGGGAGATCCCTAAAAAGCTGACTACCGTGCCCGGGACGGGGAGGGTTCAGTGGCTCTCGGCGGTGGTGGCGGGAGCGGCCGGACTCGGCCCGGCGGACGGGCCGGGGTCGCCGTACCAGACCGTCCGGCGGATGTGATCGACGTAGCTGACGATGATGTGCAGCACCCGGCGGGAGACGTCGTCGACGTCGTAGTCGGCGACGACCCGGGGGCGGCGGTCGCTCTCCGCCTCCCGGACGACGAGCTCGACCGCGTCGAGGATCCGGTCGGGGCGCAGCACGCTGGAGACGCCCACGCCGCGGTCCATGCCCTCCGGGCGCTCGTGGGCCTCCCGGATCAGCACCGCAGGGAAACCGACGAGGGACGCCTCCTCGGTGAGCGTGGCGCTGTCGGACAGCACGCACAGCGCGGACCGCTGCAGGGCGAGGTAGTCACAGAATCCGAACGGCCGGCAGAAGCGCACCCGCTCGTCGATGAGCGGGAAGTGTCCGGAGCGGCGCAGCGCCGAGAGCCGCTCGCGGGTCCGCGGGTGGGTCGAAACGATCACCGGCAGCCGGTAGCGGGCCACCAGCCGGTTAAGGGTGTCCAGCAGCGCCGACAACGTCTCGGGGCGGTCGACGTTCTCCTCCCGATGGGCGCTGACGAGCAGGTACCGGCCGACCTGCACCCCGAGGGTGGCGAGCACCGACGAGGTGTCGATGAGCGGCGCGTAGTGGGTGAGCACCTCCTTCACCGGCGATCCGACGACGAAGACCCGCTGCGCGGGCAGTCCCTCGGCGAGCAGGTGACGGCGGGCATGTTCGGTCAGGGCGAGATGCACGTCGCTGAGGTGATCGACGACCCTACGGTTGATCTCCTCGGGAACCCGCTGGTCGAAGCTGCGGTTCCCGGCCTCGAGATGGAACACCCCGATGCGCCGGCGCTTCGCCGGGATCGCGGCGAGGCAGGTGTTCGTGTCGCCGTAGAGCAGCACGGCGTCAGGCTCCTCGGCGGCGAGCACCGGGTCCACCCGGGCGATGATCCTGCTGATCGTCTCCGCGGGCGTGGCTCCGGCGGCCTCCAACATGTGGTCCGGTCGGCGGATGCCGAGCTCCTCGAAGAAGATTCCGCTCAGTTCGTGGTCGTAGTTCTGGCCCGAATGGACCAGACACAGGTCGACCGCCTGGTCGAGGGCGGCGATCACCCGGCTAATCTTGATCACCTCCGGCCGGGTGCCGACGATGACCATGACCCGCAGGCGCCGCCCGCGCGGTCCGGCGGCGTCGTCCGCGGCCGGCCCCGCCCGGGCCACGGCCGGCTGGGGGCGGCGTGGCCAGGGCCCGCTGGGCTGGGGGACGATCGGGGTGACCCGCTCACCGGGGATTCCCGACGGAACCGTCGGTACCGAGGGCCCACTCTGTTCCGGGGTGCCACGCGGCATTCGGACTTCCCCCTACCGCAACGGATGGTGACGATCGGACGGCACGGCCGTCCGTGTTCACCCAGCAAGCTTATCACTCTCGGTAGTACGTAAATTACCCAGCACGCCGACCAGGGCGAGGGAGGAGCGCACGAGGCGCGACAGGCGACAGGCGGGCCGGCGGGCGGGGCCGGCGGGAGCGAACCCGCCGGCCCCGGATCATCGGCCGTGGGCTACAACAGCGAGCGCAGGACATACAGCAGGATCCCGCCGTGGCGGTAGTACTCCGCCTCGCCGGGGGTGTCGATCCGCACGACCGCCTCGAAGGTCTTGTCGCCGGCACGTACCGTGAGGGACGGGGTCCTCTCGCCCACCTCGGCGAGGCCCGTGATGGTGAACGTCTCCTCCCCGGTCAGGCCGAGCGACTCCACCGACTCGCCGACGGGGAACTGCAGCGGCAGCACGCCCATGCCGATCAGGTTCGACCGGTGGATGCGCTCGTAGGACTCGGCGATGACCGCCCGCACGCCGAGCAGCGAGGTGCCCTTCGCCGCCCAGTCCCGGGAGGATCCCGAGCCGTACTCCTTACCGGCCAGGATCACCAGCGGCACACCCTCGGCGGCGTATTTCTGCGCGGCGTCGTAGATGGCCAACTGCTCGCCGTCGGGCAGGTGCCGGGTGACCCCGCCCTCGGTGCCCGGCGCCAGCCGGTTGCGCAACCGGATGTTGGCGAACGTGCCGCGGATCATCACCTCGTGGTTGCCGCGCCGCGACCCGTAGGAGTTGAAGTCGGCGGGCGCGACCCCGTGCTCGGTAAGGTAGCGGCCGGCAGGCGAGTCCTTCTTAATCGAGCCAGCCGGGGAGATGTGGTCGGTGGTGACCGAGTCGCCGAGCACCGCCAGCACCCGGGCGTCGATGACGTCGGTCCGGGCCTCCGGCTTCGCCGCCATCCCCTCGAAGTACGGAGGGTGCCGGACGTAGGTGGAGTCGGGCGCCCAGGCGAACGTCCGCGACGCCTCCCCGCCATCACCGACCGGCAGCGAGCGCCAGCGCTCGTCACCGGACAGGTCGGCGTAGTCGGACTCGTACATCTCGGACTGGATGGCGTCGCCGACGACCGCGGCGACCTCGGCCTCGCTCGGCCAGATGTCACGCAGGTAGACGGGCTCCCCGCCGGTGCCGGTGCCCAGCGGGTCGGTGTCGAGGTTGATGTCCATCGTGCCGGCCAGCGCGTAGGCGACCACCAGCGGCGGGGACGCCAGGTAGTTCATCTTGATGTCGGGGTTGATCCGGCCCTCGAAGTTGCGGTTACCCGACAGCACGCTGACCACCGCCAGGTCCGCGTCGTTCACCGCGGCACTGATCTCCTCCGGCAGCGGCCCGGAGTTACCGATGCAGGTGGTGCAGCCGAACCCGACCAGGTTGAAGCCGACCTTGTCCAGGTAGGGCACGAGCCCCGCCCGCTCGTAGTAGTCCATGACCACCTTCGAGCCCGGCGCGAGGGTGGTCTTCACCCACGGCTTGCGGGTGAGCCCCTTCTCGACGGCGTTGCGGGCCAGCAGGGCCGCGCCGACCATGACCTGCGGGTTGGACGTGTTGGTGCAGGAGGTGATGGCCGCGACGGCGACGGCACCGTGGTCGATCTCGACGCTCGTGCCGTCGGCGAGGGTGACCGCCGTCGGGTTGGACGAGCGGGCGGCGACGTCCCCGGCCACGGCGTTCACCGAGATCGGGGCGTCGGAGGGCTTGTCGGCGAATGCGGCCGCCGAGTCGGAGGCCGGGAAGGACTCGGCATCCGCCTCGTCCGCGCCACCGTTCGTGAGCACCAGGGGCTGGGCGTAGTCGACCAACGCCGCCCGGAAGGCCTGCTTCGCGCTCGCCAGCGGCACCCGGTCCTGCGGGCGCTTGGGCCCGGCAAGCGACGGCTCGACGGTGGACAGGTCCAGCTCGAGGGTGGTCGTGTAAGCGGCCTCGCGGCTCGGGTCGTGCCAGAGGCCCTGCTCCTTGGCGTACGCCTCGACCAACGCCACCAGCTCCGCGCGACGGCCGGTGAGCCTGAGGTAGTTCAGCGTCTCCGCGTCGATCGGGAAGATCGCGCAGGTGGAGCCGTACTCGGGGCTCATGTTGCCGATGGTCGCCCGGTTCGCCAGCGGGACGTTCGTCACGCCGTCGCCGTAGAACTCGACGAACCGGCCGACGACGCCGTGCCGACGCAGCATCTCGGTGATGACGAGCACCATGTCGGTCGCGGTGGTGCCCGTCGGCAGCTCGCCGGTCAGCTTGAAGCCCACCACAGTGGGGATGAGCATGCTCACCGGCTGGCCGAGCATGGCGGCCTCGGCCTCGATGCCTCCGACGCCCCAGCCGAGCACACCGAGACCGTTGATCATCGTGGTGTGGCTGTCCGTGCCGACGAGGGTGTCGGGGTAGGCCAGCGTCCCGTCGGCCGTCTGCTTCGTGAAGACGACCCGGGCGAGGTGCTCCAGGTTGACCTGGTGCACGATGCCGGTGTTCGGCGGGACGACGGTGAAGTTGTCGAACGCCTCCTGACCCCAGCGCAGGAACTGGTAACGCTCCCGGTTGCGGCCGAACTCCAGCGCCGCGTTGAGCTCGAACGCGTCCGGCCGACCGAAGTGGTCAGCGATGATCGAGTGGTCGATCACGAGCTCGGCGGGGGCCAACGGATTGATCTTCGACGGGTCGCCGCCGAGGGCGGCCATCGCCTCCCGCATGGCGGCAAGGTCCACCACGCACGGCACGCCGGTGAAGTCCTGCATGATGACGCGGGCGGGCGTGAACTGGATCTCCTGGCTGGGGGCGGCCGAGGGATCCCAGTTCGCCAGCGCCCGGACGTGGTCCGCGGTGATGTTCGCGCCGTCCTCGGTACGCAGAAGGTTCTCCAACAGCACCTTGAGGCTGTAGGGGAGTCGATCGGCCCCGGGCACCGCGTCCAGCCGCCTGATCGTGTAGGTGCGATCACCCACCACGAGCGATCCGGTACTGCCGAAGGTGTCCATCGTTCTCCTTCTCGTCGCCCACCGCCCGCCACCCGCGAGCGGCGGGGCTCGCTCCCATGGCCCCGCCCGGCTGGCCGCACCGTGGTGACGCCGGACCCACGGTCCCGGGTGGGCACGCATCCGGCGTCTGCCTGCCTCGGCCAGCTCCGTCCCATCCTGGCATTCCGGCGCGTCTCGCACCGCGCCCGCGGCGCTGTGACCCCGCCGACCCTCCGGGTCGGCGGGAACCGCCGGGGCCTCCCGAACAAGGTCGCCACAGCCGACTCCGGCAATTATTTAACACTGCTAACAGTATCGGAGGCTACCGGCAGTCCCTGCCCACAACGGCGGAATGTTCGGCGACAATCATCCCACCTGCGGGTAAACTCATTCTTCCGGTACCCGGGTGCATCCCGGCACACTCCGGCCCGGGCCGGAGCACGCGTGCCACGACCGCGCGCCGCGCACGGCCTCGTGCAGGGCAGCGACGACGTCCTGGCTCAACGACCGGCGATCCAGCAGCTTCTCGGCCCGTGCCCGCGCGGCGAAGCCGCGGTCGCGCGCGGCGGGTGCCCGCCGGCCGGCCGCAGCGTCGGTGAGACACTCCGCCACCGCCACCGCGTCGCCGGGTGCCACCAGCCAGCCGGTCTCGTCGTCCACCAGCTCGCTGATCGCCCCGACCCGCGTCGCCACGGTCGGTACCCCGCAGGCCGACGCCACCCCGACGGCGCCGTAGTCCTCCACCCGGGAGGGCACCACGTTCACATCGGCGGCGGCGTAGTACGGCCGCACGTCGCGGACACCGTGCACCCAGCGCACCGCCGCCGCGCCGGGAAGCGCCCCGGCCCAGGCCCGGACCCGCTCGCGGTAACGGGCCGCGGCCTCGTTCCGCCGGCCGGCGACATCCTCTCCGTCCTCGGGAGCCCCGCCCTCGGGAGCCCCGTCGACGAGGATCAGGGTGCCGCGGCCGCCCAGCTCGACGAACCGCGACCAGGCCGCCAGCAGTACCTCGTGGCCCGCCACCCCCCGGCCCGGATGGACAAGACGACCGGGCGGGTGGAAGCGCGCCACCTGCACCGCCACGAACCCGTCCTCGGGCAGACCAAGATCCGTCCGGGCCGCCCGGCGCTCCCGGTCGTCTGCCGGCGTGAACCGGTCCAGATCCACGCCGTAGGACACGGTGCGCAGGCGGCGCACCGGCTGGCCGAGCGCGGCGTAGCGGCGCCGGACGTCGGAGGTCGGCGCGATCAGCAGGTGATCGAGCCGGCAGAGCACCCGCTCGACCGGCCGGATCAGCGGGTGGTCCAGGTGCAGAGGGTTCGCGACCATGTACACGCGGGTGATCGTGGTGCCCACGGTGGCGAGGCGGGCGGCCACCGCCGAGGCGTAGTGGTGGTAGTGGACGACGTCCGCCCCGAGCGCGGCCAGCTCCGCCCGCAGCCGGAGAATCCCGCCGGCCTGACGGCGGATCGTCGCTCCCCGGCGCGGCACGGGGCTCGCGACGACCTCCACGCCGCCCGCGGTCAACTCCCGGGCCAGCGGACTGTCGACGTGGTCGGGCGGGGGCATCAGAACGATGACGTGGTCCCCACTCTCCTGTTCGGCGACGGCGTGCGCAACGGGCCACCGCGGGCCATCCCCCGCCTCGAGCAAGGTGACGATCTTCATCGTGGGCGGTCCTCTCTGGTCGTGGCCGGGCGGTGGCGGTACCCGGGCGGGCGGGGACGCCGACTACGACCACACCGCCGCGATGTCGCGTTGCCAGTGCTCCATCGTGAACGGGGACCGGCGCAGCAGACGCATCGCCTCCCGGCGCTGATCAATGGTCGGGGGAACGGCGGTGAGCATCTCGGCGGTGCCGGCCCAGACCGCGTCGGAGATGCGCAGCGGCAGGATCGTCACGCCGGGGAGCAGCCGGGCGATCTCGTCGACCCCGGGCAGGTCCGCGGAGAGCACGGGCGTCCCGACCGCACAGGCCTCGAGCACGATGCCGGGCAGGCCCTCGTGACGGGAGGTGACCAGCAGCAGCGAGGCCGCGACCAGCAGGCGCGGGATCTCGAGCACCTCGCCGGTGAACTCGACGTGGTCAGCGACGCCGCACCGGGACGCCAGCGCGACCAGCCGGGCCGTCTCGGCGGCATCCTGACGACCCACGAAGAGGAGCCGGGCGTTCACGGACCGCCCCCGCAGCGCCGCGAGGATCTCCACGGCCCGGTCCCGGTTCTTCGCCGAATCCGGGCAGGCGACGTGGACGACGGTGACAAGCTCCTGATCGTCCTCGGCGAGTTCCTCCGCGCGGCGGCGGGCCGCGATGGCGACGCCGACCGGTTCCAGCTCGACGCCGTGGTAAATAACGCGGCAACGAGGGTCGAGCCGCCAGTTCTCCCGCCGCAGACCCCGCATCACCGCCTCGCTCACTGCGACCAGATGGGTGGCGAACCGGTCGAGCAGCAACCGGCCGACGATCCGCCGCACCCGGCCGCCCAGGCTGTCGCCGTGCCGGTCCGGGGCATCGGCGAGGTAGGCGACGCGGCGCCGAACCCCCCCGAGCCGGGCCAGCGCGAGGACCACCCCGGAGAGGATCGTCACGTCCGCCTGCACCACCTCCGCCTGCACCACGTCCGGGCGTACCTGGCGCAACAGCCCCAGAAAGGACCATGGAAAGCGCCAGTCGGCCCGGCAGTGGTACACCTCGCCGCCGAACGCCCGGATCTCACCGTCGAACGCCCCTGCCGCGCCGGGCGTCACCGCGAACAACAGCCGGAACTCGTCCTGGTCGAGGCGGCGGAGCAGGTTCACGGCCCCCAGCTGGATGCCGGAGCGATCCGTCCGGTTCAGCACCTTCAGCACCGTTATCGGGCCCCGGCGCCTGCGCCCGCTTGGCCGGTGATGGAACCACGCGTCGGTGGCGACGACCCGCATGGCATCCGCCCCTCCGCCCGCACCCTCTCGATGACGATAATTTTCAGTTATCATTAAACTACATAAAGATACGGGAAGATGTGGGGCGCCGCGAGGGTGCGAAGGCGTCAGAGGGTGGGGAGGGCGTCACAGGGGTTCCACGGCGAACGCGAGCTCGTCGTGCCGCGCAACCTGCGCCGGTATCACCGGGTGTCCCCCGCCGGCTGCCACCGGCCGGCGGCCCCGGTCGTGCGTGGGCAGCCAGTGCCGGGTGTCGAGGACCGCACGGGCATGCCGTGCTACCTGGTCACGGTCGAAGGCGTCGTGGTCGACCAGGAGCACCACCAGATCCGCGGTCGCGAGCTCCCCCGCACCCACCTCTACCAGGGTCACCCGGGGCGGCAGCCGGGCCGCGTCGACGTGCGGGTCCGCCGCCCGCACGTGGGCACCGAGGTCAGCGAGCAGGGTGGCGACCCGCGTCGCGGGCGACTCGCGCGCATCCCCGGTGTTCTTCTTGTAGGCAAGTCCCAGCAGCAGGATGCGACTGCCCGCGACCGACCGTCGCCGGGCGTTGAGCATCTCGGTGACCCGCCGCACCACGTGGTCGGGCATGTGGTCGTTGATGTCGTTGGCGAGCTCGACGAATCGGAAGCTGCGGCCGAGGCTGCGGCGCACCCGCCAGGACTACGACGGGTCGATGGGCAGGCAGTGGCCGCCGACCCCCGGGCCGGGAGTGAACCGCAGGTACCCGAACGGCTTGGTGGACGCCGCGTCGATCGCCTCCCACACGTCGACGCCGAGTTCGTGCGCGAACATCGCCAGTTCGTTCACCAGCGCGATGTTGACATGCCGGAAGGTGTTCTCCAGCAGTTTGGTGAGTTCGGCGGTCCGGGTCGAGCCGACCGGAACCGTCCGCTCGACCACGGTGTCGTAGAAGGCGCTCACGGCCGCCAGGGAGTCCTCATGCACCCCGGAGATGACCTTGGGGGTGTTCACCAGGTTCCACACCCGGTTACCCGGATCGATCCGCTCCGGCGAGTAGCCGAGATGGAAGTCGATACCGGGGTGCAGACCGGAACCCTCGGTGAGCAGCGGGGCGAACAGCTCCTCGGTCGTCCCCGGATAGGTCGTCGACTCCAGGATCACGGTCACGCCCGGCCGGACCAGCGGCGCGAGGCTGTGCGCCGCGCCCACGATGTAGGACAGGTCGGGAGCCCCCTCCCGCAACGGGGTGGGGACGGTGACCACCGCGACGTCGAACCCCGCGGCGCGGGCGTAGTCCGACGTCGGCTCGTACCGGCCCGACTCCAACGCCGCCGCGAGCTGCCTGTCGGGGATGTCCTCGACGTAGGACCGCGCGGCGGCCAGCTGGGCGACACGGCTCGCGTCCACGTCCACCCCGACGACCCGCCAACCCACATCGACCGCCCGCATCGCGAGCGGGAGACCGACGTATCCCTGCCCGACGACCACCAGTTTCTTCGAAGTCATACA
>NZ_CDWRCM010000051.1:20772-22220 GCF_977927585.1 Frankia sp. CcWB2
CATAGTGTGTCAGATTGTTTACATAAAGAGAGGTAGGTGGCTCACTGTGTCCCGAGCCGGCGGACGGATCTCCGGATCCGGTGCGCCCGGACGGCCCGGTTCCGGCGGGGGTGCGACCACCCGGGCCAGAATTCGCGCGATGCGGCGGGCGGCGTGGCCGTCCCACAGGGCCGGACGCCGGGGCGCAGGCGGCCGCTCCAGGGTGTCGAACGCGGCCGTGACCACCACCCGCCGGTCCCGACCCACCACCCGGTTGGTACCCTCGGTAACAGTCAATGGACGTTCCGTCGAGTCGCGGAGCGTCAGGCACGGTACTCCCAGCACGGTGGACTCCTCCTGCACGCCGCCGGAATCGGTGAGCACGAGACGCGCCCCGGCCTGCAACGCCAGGGAGTCGAGATATCCCACGGGCCCGAGTAGCCGAACCCCGGGGGGGAGCATCCCGGCCAGCCGCGCCGCCGTACGGGGATGCGCCGGGAAGACCAGCGGGCACCGCACCGCGATCTCCCCGAGCGCCCCGAGCAGCCCGGCGAGCACGTCCGGATCGTCGACGTTGGCGGGCCGGTGCATGGTCACCAGGCCGTACCCGCCCGGGTGCAGGCCGAGCTCGGTCAGCGTCGGCCGGCCCAGCGCCTCATCCCGGCACGCCAGGAGGGTGTCCACCATGACGTTGCCGACGAGATGGACCGCCCGGGGGGGCAGGCCCTCCCGGTACAGATGCTCCACCGCGTCCGGTGAGGTCGCGAACAGCTGGTCGCACACGTGGTCGGTGACAATGCGGTTGATCTCCTCGGGCATGGACCGGTCACCGCTGCGCAGTCCCGCCTCCACATGGGCGACGGGCACGCCCGCCTTCGCCGCGACGAGCGCACAGGCCAGAGTTGAGTTGACATCGCCGACCACGACGACGATCTCCGGGACGAGCCGGTCGAGCAACGGCTCGAACGACGTCATGACCGCGGCCGTCTGCACGGCGTGGGAGCCCGATCCCGCCGCGAGGTGATGGTCAGGGGGACGCAGCCCGAGATCGGCGAAGAACACCTCGCTCATCGCCTCGTCATAGTGCTGACCGGTGTGCACGAGCGTGGTCCGGAAACCCTCCGCGTCGAGGGCGTCCAGAATCGGCTTGATCTTGATGAAGTTCGGTCGCGCCCCGGCCACGACCACCGCGTGCGGCCTCGGCACGAGCACGGGCTCGGCGAGCGTCGGGACCGGTGCGGGGCGGCGGCGCGTGGCCGCGAGCGGGGCCCGCGGCGAGGGCGGGCCATCCACCGGTACACCGGCGACGGGCTCACCACCCGCCGATACGCCGGTCACGAGCGGACCCCGGAACGATCCGATCCACCGCGCGGCTGGTCGACGACGGTAGGCCCGGCGGGACGGGCCGCTCCCGCCCGCCCGGTGGGGGCCGCCGCCCGCCCGGTGGGGGCCGCGAGCCCGTCGCGCGC
>NZ_CDWRCM010000052.1:0-3094 GCF_977927585.1 Frankia sp. CcWB2
GATCCAGATCCCGCCACATCACCCCGGCCGGATGCACGGGTGGCAGGGTGCGGTCGGGTAAGGCGGACGCCCACGCGACGGCCAGCGCACCGCGGGCCAGCGGCCCGGCGGGCACTGCCAGCGGCGCGGTGCGCAGGGTGCCGTCAGCGTGCAGGTCGCGGGCATGGCCGACCGCGTAGCCGGCCGCGGGATGGGCGGCGAGCGCGCCGCTGAGGTCGGCGAGCGCGTCGGGTTCGAGCTCGTCGTTGGCGTCGAGGTTCTGGACCAGCGGCGCGGTGCACGCGCCGAGGGCGATGTTGCGGGCGACCCCGGGGCCTTCCTGGGTGCCGTGCGCGGCGATCCGGACCCGGCCATCGCCCGCCGCTCCGCAGGCGGTCAGCGCGCCGAGGACCTCGTCGGGCGACCCGTCGACCTGAACCCGCCACGTCCAGTGGGGATGGCTCTGCCGGTGCAGCGAATCCCACGCCGCGGGCAGGTAGCCCGCGTACTCGGCGTGTACCGCGGTGACCACATCGACCCGCATGTTCGCAGTATGTACCGATCCGCCCCGCAGCCGTGTGGTACATATCCGGAGAAGATCTGACGGAGGGGGCACATGGACGTCGCATCGATCAATGCGCGGCTCGGTCAGGCAGCCTCAGCCGACTCCCGCGAGTTGGACCGGGTCTGCGAGGACGTCGCCGCCGAGCTGATCGACGCGAACATCGAACCCCCCTTCCGGATCCCATCGGCGGACTTCGTCACCGACCCCTGGCTGATCTGCGCCGACCGGTACTGGCGCCGCAGGTTCCTGCGCGAGCCCACCGTCGAGGTCGCGGCCCGCTGCGCCCGCTGGCTGCACGACCACACCGACGGCCCGACCCGCCCGGGCATCATCGAGAAGTGGTCGCTGGGCTACGCCTTCATCACCAAGGACACCGTCGAGTCCCGCCATGACCTCACCCTCGCCACCGGCCGGATCGTCGAGGCGTTCCAGGGCTCCACCGACATCTGCTACTTCGCCGCGCTGTACCACGCCGGCAAGCTACGCGCGAACTTCTGGTTCGACGAACTCCACCAGTTCCTCGAATCCTCTTCCTCGAATCCTCCCTGCTGGCCGTCGCCGCCGGCCACCACCGCGACGACCCGCTGTTCACCGGCCTCCATGCGTTCGCAGCGTTCGGCAGCCGCACCATCACCACCAGCCACGCGCTCGAACTCCTCGACACGGCCTGGAGCGCCGTCCCCCGGTCCCGTGCCGTCGTCGACGTCTGCCTCAACGCCCTGGGAGCCGCCCCACCGTTCCCCGGCCAGGGCGAACAGCTACGCCAGCGCGCCACCGACGCCGTCGCGGAGTTCCCCGACGATCATCTTTTCCGGTTCCGCCTCGCGTGCGGTCAACGCAGGTGCGGCGACTACACCGAGGCGCTGGCCACCATCGACACCGCGCTGCGCCTGCTACCCGCGATCGGCACCCGGATCAGCCACCAAGGGGACGTAATGAAGTAACAAATACGTGATCGAGAGCATCATCGCAGGTCACAGGCCTGTGGAGGGTTCGAAACGCGCAAGTTATTTCATTTCGACTCCCAACTCCTCCAGGAGCAGTACCTACGCGAACGCGGCATCATCCAGAAAGGGCTGGAGCTCGCGGAATGGACCACCAGCCAGCAGACCCGCTGGCGCGACCAGGACACCGCCAACCGCGACCTCCGCCGGACCCTTCAGACCTCCGCCATCCGCGCCGTCGAACTCGTCACCGTCTTCACCGCCGCCATCGCCTTCGCCGTCGGCTCACTCCAGATCACCCTCACCGGGATCCTTACCTTCCGCGACCGGGCCATCCTGCTCACCATCCTCGGCGCGGGACTCCTGCTCTTCGCGTCCCTCATCATCGCCGGCACCTGGATCATCACCGGCCGACACCAGCCCGACCCTGGCGCCCCACCGGACAGGACCAGCAGGCCCTGAGCCTCACGCGCGCCGTCGCGCCCCTCTCCACCTCCCCAGGTCCCGGAACTGGCTCCCAGGTCCCGGAACTGGCGAAGCACCTCGACGCCCGGGCCGAGGGGCCCGCTCCCGATGATCGGCTTGACCACGGGCCAGATCGACAGTCGACCGTGCTTCCAGGTCCGAAGCCAAGCCATCCGGGCTCGGCCCTGCCGGGCATGACGCGGCGACGCGGCGACGCGGTCAGGTACGGGCAGTCGGGTCCTGATAGCATTGGATATCGCCTGCAGGTTCAGCCCTTGGAGGTGCGGTCGATGTCCGACGTGCTCATTCGTGACGTACCCGATGACGTGCTGGCCGCCGTCGAGGCTCATGCCGCCAGGCTCGGCCTGTCTCGCAACGAGTACCTTCGCCGGCAACTCGCCCAGGACGCGGCGCGCTCGATAGCCCCGGTGACCCTGGACGACTTGCGCTGGTTCAGCGCCGCGTTTCGTGATCTCAGCGACCCCGAGGTCATGCGGCAGGCCTGGACGTGACCACCACGGCCGAGACGCAGCGTTGGCTTGTCGACAAGTCCGCCCTCGTCCGGCTGAGCGAGAGTCCCGATGCCGACCTGTGGCTGTCCCGTATCCAGCGAGGTCTGGTCCGTATCACGACGGTCACGATTCTGGAGGTCGGCTTTTCCGCGAGATCCGTCAATGATCTTCGTGTCAGGTTACGCCGGCCGCCGGTCTCGGCGATGCCCGTCGAGAACGTGACGCCCCGGATCGAGTCCAGGGCCGTGGAGGTTCAAGGGCTGCTCGCCGGCCTCGGGCACCATCGCGCGCCGTCCGTCCCCGATCTGATCATTGCTGCGACGGCCGAGCTGGCCGGGCTTGTGGTGCTGCATGTCGACAAGGACTTCGAGTTGATCGCCGCGGTCACCGGGCAGCCCACCGAGCGACTCCGCCTGTCGTAGCGGCCAGGAGGAGCCCGCCCACCCACGGGTAGCCGCCGCCGAACTTCGGCGTCACTTCGGCACAGCCGACCGGAGTTCACCGGCGCGAGCCGGACGGCCCCAGGGGGACATCGAGGCTGAAACGCCTGGTAGGCAAGCGCTTCAGGCTGCTGATCGAAGTGTGCCCCCAACGGGAACCAACACAGAATAGTGCAGGTGTCAAGGGCC
>NZ_CDWRCM010000052.1:3473-5503 GCF_977927585.1 Frankia sp. CcWB2
GGTGACGCCGTGCCGGCCGTATCCCCACGGCATCGGAACGGATGCGCGTGCGAACGGGACTCCCGGCCGGCAGTGAGGTCGATTACCGACATCCCGGAGTCCTTCCACTGCCGCATCCCACAAGGTGCCACCAGGTAGCACCTTGTGGCACCGCTCGGATATCATACGTGTATGAGTGCACAGCCTGAGATCACCCAGCGTGACCTGCGCAGCAGGTCCAAGGAGATCATGGACGCGGTCCAGAGCGGCCAGGCGTTCACGGTCACTCGTGACGGACACCAGATCGGCGAACTGGTCCCCTTGCGGCGCCGCAGGCGGTTTGTGTCCCGCAGCGAGTTCGCGGCGATGTCCCGCAGCGCCCCCGACATCTTCCTGGACGCCTTCCGCGCCGACCAGGACGCCACGGCAGAGCAGGAAGCGGACGACCCGTATGGCCGGTGACCACGCGCAGGGGCTGCTCGACACGAACATCATGATCCTGCGCAGATGGGTGGATCCCGAGGAGCTGCCCGCCGAAATGGCGATCACCGCCGTCACGCTGGCGGAGCTGTCCGCGGGCCCGCACGAGGTGCGCCGGAACGAGGAGCAGAACGAGTACGACGAGCACGCCGAACGGGCCCGGCGGCTGGATGTGCTGCAGCGCGCGGAGAACGAGTTCGACGCGATCCCGTTCGACGCGGAAGCCGCCCGTATCTATGGCCGGGTCTGCGCTGCCGTGATCAGCGCCGGCCGCAAGCCCCGACGGCGCGTGGCCGACCTGATGATCGCCGCTATCGCGATCGCCGAGGACCTACCGCTGTACACCACCAACCCCGACGACTTCACAGGGCTGGACGATCTCCTCACCGTCGTCCCCGTCACCCGCTCCAAGACCCCCGGCGACCGGTAAGCGCTCAGGACTGTCGTCGGGTGGGCCCGGACAGGCCACATCCGGGTGGATCTCACCGGCCGGCTGGCCGTTGCCCCTTCGGCGGTGGGCGCTGGTAGTCGCTGGGCAGTTTGATGTGAAGGGTGACGCGGTCACTGTCCGAATGGAGACGTACGGTGAGCTGGGTGATCTCGAACAGTCGCCACTGAAGTTCCTCCGGGGCCTGGCCCAGATGACACACCTGCATCCGGCCGCTGGCTCAACGGGGATCATCGCCGAGGTCTCCCCCGTGCAACCAAGGCGGCGAGGGCCTTGCACCGCGGTACATCAGGAATGAATGTCACATAATCTGACATTACGGACGGCATGATTGATAACTTGAAGAAGCAGTCGATCAATTTGCTGTCATCGCTGCCGCTCGGAGGCACCTCGGCTGGTTACACAAAATAACCTATTAACTACTATCCGTGCCCCCAACGGGATTCGAACCCGTGCTACCGCCTTGAAAGGGCGACGTCCTGGGCCGCTAGACGATGGGGGCGCGGCGACGACCCTCAGCGAGGCTGCGCATCCGCCCAGCCGCGACGTCGATCGTCTGAAACACCGCAAGCATAGGGGATGGCCCGGTCGGACGACAAACCCTTCCCGGGCCATCCCGACCGCTCGGCATCCCCGTGGGAACGCTCCCCTGGCCGGCCAGCCGACCACCCGGCTGCCGCGTCACCGACCCTTCTCCAGGCGTGAACGGCCCGGCGGCGCCTCCTGCCCCGCGGGGCGGCCGGCCGCGGGCGCGATGGCGCGGCGCGGGTCGACCCATCGGTAGCGGGAACGGAAGAAGGCTCGGACCGGCCGCCCCCCGATCGCGATCGAGTGCTCGATCCGCGCCGGCCCGGCGGGATCGCCGCGACCATGGACCTCGGCGAGATCGAAACTCAGCGTGACCTCGTCGGCCCGGTCCCCGGGAGTGTCCGGATCATAGACACGGAGCGTGATCGACGTTCCGGCCTGGATATAGGCGTAAGCGAGCACCTGATGGTTCAGGCCGAGCAGCCGCGGATCGGAGGACCGCACCGTGATGATCCCGATCGGGGACAGCAACCCCTCGTCCAGATCGAGCCGGATCCGTGGCCACTCGTCCGCCAGGCTCGTCCGCGCGACCCCC
>NZ_CDWRCM010000052.1:5609-9853 GCF_977927585.1 Frankia sp. CcWB2
GGCCGGACCCGGATCCCCCGGTTGGCGTCGGCGTCGGCACCCTGCATGAGCCGGTAGTAGCGGGCCACCCCCCGCGGGATGTCGAAGCTCTCCAGCAGGCGGCGGACGAGGTACGCGTACAGCGGGGACCCGACCGCCGGCGCCACGACGTCAGGCGGCGGCCCGATTCCGGCCTCGAACAGATCACGCACAGCGTAGATCATCCCGCCGCACAGGCCCCGGCTGGCGTCGCCGAGGCCCAGCCGCCGAGTCGACCATGGCGCCGAAACGGCCAGCAACGGTTGCGGAGCGAAGCTGTTCGTGAACCGGAAGGCGCTGGTACTGGGCCGGAAACCGGGCACAGCCGACTTCCGCCCCCAGCCCTGGTCATCGGCGCCGCCCGACGTCACGGTGCCGCCCGACGTCACGGTGCCGGGCGGGTTACGGCGCCAGGCGGCGGTCCGACGATGATCAACTTCCGGGCAGCTCGGATCTCTGTCCAGCGATCTCTGTCCAGCCTCTCGGCTGTCCAGTGCCTCGGCTGTCCGTCCAGTGCCTCGGCCCAGCGCGACGAGACCGGCGGACAACCGTAACAGCCGTCCGCCGGTTCCCCAGCAGGTCCACCCAGCGCCCTCCCGGTGCGGAGGTGGTCCTTGACGCGGGACGTCGGCGGGACAGGACCCCGACGCATGGGCTCACCCACATGCCGGACGACCCGACGCCTGGATCTATCTACCCCTCCATCAGCGGCCCGATGGTGATACCGCAGCCTCCGGCTGTCGTCCGATACGGGACGATCAACCGCTCTCGAGACCTTCGGCCCTATTCCGCGGGACTCACGACCGACACCCTCGCACTGTCAGCCGTGCGGCCCGCACCCGAGGACCCGTACCCGAGGAGAGGAGGGGGCTCGTGCAACGCGCCAGGTTGGCGCGAACCTAGATGTCACTTCCGATGCTCGGAACTCCCTTCAGCAGGGCACGCACCTCCGCCTCTCGGTACCGGCGGTGGCCGCCCAGGGTCCGAATCGACGTCAGCTTTCCGGCCTTCGCCCACCGGGTCACGGTCTTCGGGTCCACCCGAAACATCGTGGCAACCTCGGCGGGCGTCAGCAGCGGCTCAGCGTCTGGCGTTCGTGTCGTCATTGCGTTTGGCCTCCCGTCACAGAGCGTCGCTCCGTCCCATACAGATCGTGCATCCTTCGGGGGCATTTCGGACATGGCACGTCAGGACCATCTACTGACTAGTCACAGCTCGTCCGAAGCGGGCGGCAACTCTCAGTTAACAGAATGCGCCGATCAGCTCGCGGATTCCCGTGCCTGCAGGGGCCTCCACCTCATCAGGACTCGTTCGTAGGCTTCGACCGCTAGGTCTGTTCGCCCACGGCGTAACGCACTGACAGCCTCGACGATGTCCTCTACAGAGTTGTCGCGCCGAAGCATGTCATCGTCCAGCAGGTCAACTAGCCCGTCGTAGTCCAGTTCGACCCTGCTCTGTGGATGGAAGGACCCCAGCCAACGGGCCAGCTCGCCGACGCCCTCGACTCCCGGGGCGTCCGGAGAGCTCGCCCGCAGCGCCTCCACCGCCTCCACCGCCCGGCCCGCCCGCCGTCTGGCGAGGCTCATCGTGGTGCGGTAGATCATGGACCGCTCGGCGGTGTCCCCCGTGACCAGGGACCGTTCGGCCGGGTCGAAGAGCAGGAACCACGGCGGTGGCACCATCCAGGTACAGGTCTGCACGTGGACCTTGAGCGCGGGGCGGCGGGCCTTCCACCGGTCCAGCTCGACCTCGGCCGGCTCGATGATCCGCCGTGGCAGGAACGCCTCCGCGACGCGGTCGGGCATCAGGCCGCGGAACTCGAGCGCCGCCTGCCACACCCGCAGCTGGGTCGACCACGGACAGACGAACATCAGACCGTCGATCCACTGGACGAAGGCCGACTCGTCGGCGACGTCAAGGGTGGGACGGACGGTCGCGACTAGCGCCAGGACCCGCTCCCGGCGGGAACCGGCCCGGCGCGACGGCGGCCCCGCGGCGGCGTAACGCTGCCAGCGGCCACGTTCGGCCGCGGGAAAGGCAGCGAGCGGTTCGTACACCCGCAGATACGCCGCGGGGGAGACGACGGGCACCTCAGGACCCACGTACCGCGCGCGATCCGACCGACGACACCCACGCGGATGCCCTGGATCCTGGCACGTCCGCACACAAGCCGTCCGGCCTACCGGCGCCGTAGGGTTCGCCAGGACACGATCTGCGGGCCCTGGGCGCGGCGCGGGTGGTTCGGCCCGCGGCGCGGGATCAGGGCGGTGGGGGCCGCGTGCCCCACGGAGGCCCCGAGGAGAGAGGTGCGCCATGTCGTCCCTGTTCAGCGCCGTTTGTGACCATGAGCAGGTGCTGTTGTGCTCGGACCGTCCCTCGGGTCTTCACGCGATCATCGCCGTCTACTCGACGGCGCTGGGGCCGTCGCTGGGCGGTACCCGCTTCCACCCCTACGCCGACGAGGAGGTCGCGTTGGCGGACGCCCTCGCCCTGTCCCGGGCGATGGCCTACAAGGCCGCCTGCGCCGGGCTGGACCTCGGCGGCGGCAAAGCCGTCATCATCGGTGATCCGGCCGTCGCGAAGTCGGAGCCGCTGCTGCGCGCCTTCGGCCGCCATGTCGCCTCACTGGGCGGCCGGTACATCACCGCTTGCGACGTCGGTACCTACGTGGCGGACATGGACATCATCGCCCGGGAAACCCGGTGGGTGACCGGACGGTCACCGGCGCACGGCGGTTCGGGCGACTCCGGCGTGCTGACCGCCTACGGAGTCTTCGAGGGCATGCGCGCCGCCGCCCGGCACCGGTGGGGAACGCCGAGCCTGGCGGGGCGCCGCGTCGCGGTCTCGGGAGTCGGCAAGGTCGGGCGGCGGCTCGTCGGGCATCTCCTCGACAGCGGCGCCTCGGTGGTCGCGGGCGACGTGGACCCGGTGGCCCTGGCCCGGCTGCGGGTGGAGTTCCCGGCGGCCGAGACCGTGCCGGACCCGGACGACCTGCTCGACCTCGACGTCGACGTGTACGCCCCCTGCGCGCTGGGCGGAGCGCTGAGCGTGGAGACCGTCCGCCGGCTGCGAGCCGGCGTTGTCTGCGGCGGCGCCAACAACCAGCTCGCGCAGCCCGAGGCCGGGCGGCAGCTTGCCGACGCCGGAGTCCTGTACGCCCCCGACTTCGTGGTCAACGCCGGCGGCCTGATCCAGGTCGCGGACGAGATCGAGGGCTACTCGCCGGAGCGGGCCCGGGCCAGGGCCGCGCAGATCTTCGACACCACCTCGGAGGTGTTCCGCCTCGCCGAAGCTGAGGGGGTGACCCCGACCGAGGCCGCGGAGCGGCTCGCCGAACGCCGCATGACCGACGTGGGACGCCTGCGGGGGATCCTGCTGCCCTGATGCCGACCGGGGTGGGGCGAAGCACACCGTGGGGGCGAGGCACACCCCCGCCACCAGGAACGATCACCCGCCCGGCGGAGGCCTGAACGTCAACGGGGACAGGTGACGATGATCACATCTAGGCCCCGTCAAACGGGCCGCCGACGGCGGGGACGAGCAGATATCCCCGATCGAACCCACCGGACAAGCGGGTTCATACACCGTTTCCGATCGCGGGCACCTTGTCCGGGGACAGGCAACTGTCGGGTTGGGGTGCCGAGAAGCCTCCGGTCCCTGTAGTCTCGGGAAGCACGAGACAGTGAGAGCACCGGGGCGGGTCCCCGTCGTCATGTTCGAGGGGGTCGAGCCATGGGGCGCGGCCGAGCTAAGGCCAAGCAGACGAAAGTCGCCCGCGAGCTCAAGTACAACTCGCCCACTATGGATCTCGACCGATTGAAGGCGGATCTGGGCGCGGGCTCGACGCGCGAGAACAACAACGACGACTCGTACGTAGATGACGACTACGGATACGACGCCTACGCAGACGACGAGGACGATCGACGTTCCTCCCGCTGACAGCGTCGCTTCGGTAGTCGCTCACCGCGGCAGGCTCACCGCGGTGGTCGTCGCCGATGGTGGTCGTCCGGGCTCAGACCCGGGCTCCCACCGCCATAACGTGCTGCCGTGATCCTGGCTGCGCTGCATGCTTCTTCGCCAGTTCACTCCTGATCAGCCCAGGCTGCCCGGACAGGTTGCCCAACCTGCCCGGGGGGTTGCCCTGCCCAGGGGGTTGCCCTGCCCGGACGTGCTGCCCCCGGAGGGGCCGTCTCAGCGTGGATGCCGGCCGACGAGCCGAGCTCTGG
>NZ_CDWRCM010000052.1:10205-10789 GCF_977927585.1 Frankia sp. CcWB2
CCGCGCCGGCTGGCTCCGGAGCGCCCGCCGCGCCGACCTCCCCTGCCACCCAGGCCGGCACGTCCCGCGCGGCGAGCAGCGCGAGAGCGTCGGCGACCGCGGTGGCCGGCAGGACCGCTACCATGCCGACTCCCTGGTTGAAGGTGGCTTCCATGTCCGCCTGGGTCACCCCGCCGCGCTCGGCGAGCAGACCGAAGATCGGGGGCACTGACCACGACGCCCGGTCCACCGTGGCCAGCAGGCCCGGCGGGATGACCCGAGCGAGGTTCGCCGCGAGACCGCCGCCGGTGATGTGGGCGAAGGCGTGCACCTCGACAGCCGCGGCCAGCGCCAGGCAGTCCCGGGCATAGATGCGGGTCGGAACCAGCAGGGACGCGCCCAGCGTGCCCCCCAGGGACGGGACGTATGACTCCAGATCCTCCCGCGCGGTCTCGGGAATCCCACCTGGCTGGCCAGAATCGACGGGACCGAACAAGATATGCCGTACGAGCGAGAAGCCGTTGGAGTGGATGCCGGATGATGCCATCGCGACCACCACGTCCCCGGGCCGGACTCGCTCCGGCCCGAGCACGTCGTCGGCCTCC
>NZ_CDWRCM010000052.1:11095-16192 GCF_977927585.1 Frankia sp. CcWB2
CGACCCCGACCCCCGTCGCGGCCAGGTCGTAGTCGTCGCTACCCATGAGCCCGGGGTGCTCGGCGGTCTCCCCGCCGACCAGCGCCGCCCCCGCCTGCTCGCAGCCGGTTGCGATGCCGGAGACGATCTCGGCCACGCGCGCGGGGACCAGGGAGCCGCACGCGATGTAGTCGAGCAGGAACAGCGGCTCCGCGCCGCACACCACGAGGTCGTCGACGACCATGGCGACCAGATCAATACCCACGGTGCCGTGCGTGTCCAGGGCCTGGGCAACGGCAATCTTGGTACCCACACCATCGGTCGACGAGGCGAGCAGCGGCCGGCGGTACCGCGCCGTGTCCAGCGCGAACAGGCCGGCGAATCCGCCGAGCGAACCGACGACCTCGGGCCGGGTGGCGCGCGCGACGTGACCACGCATCAGCTCGACGGCACGCTCGCCCGCGGCCACGTCGACCCCGGCCGCCCGGTACGAGTTCAATCCACCGCTCATGCGGGCCTCACCCCGGCCGGCTGGGGCTCGGGCTCAAGCTCGGGCTCGGCGTCGTGGTTGTCCGGGGAGAGATCGGCACCGTTCATGCCCAGCGTCACGCCGCGCCGCAGCGCCTCGGTGATCATGTCCTCGGTGGTCTCCGCGCCGCCCGTCGCCTCCAGCCGATGCTTGCCGAGCTTGTCAGAATCGTTCAGCGGAACCGGGTACACGCCGTCGAAGCAGGCCCGGCAGAGCGTGCCGGCCGGTTGGCGGGAGGCCTCGATGAGGCCCTCCAACGAGACGTAGGCCAGCGAGTCGGCCCCGAGAGAGGTTCTGATCTCCTCGATGCCCGCCTCACTGGCGATCAGCTCGGCGCGGGTCGCGAAGTCGATGCCGTAGAAGCAGGGCCACCGTACCGGCGGCGAGGAGATCCGGATGTGGACCTCGGCCGCGCCGGCCTCCCGCAGCATGCGCACCAGCGCGCGCTGCGTGTTGCCGCGGACGATCGAGTCGTCCACCACGACGAGGCGACGCCCCTCGATCACGTCCCGCAGGGGGTTCAGCTTGAGCCGGATCCCGCGCTGCCGGATCGTCTGCGAGGGCTGGATGAAGGTGCGCCCGACATAGGAGTTCTTGACCAGGCCCTCGCCGAACGGGATGCCCGACTCCTCCGCGTAGCCGACCGCGGCGGGTACCCCGGACTGCGGCACGGGGATGACCAGGTCGGCCTCCACCGGCGCCTCGCGGGCCAACTGCCGGCCGACGTCGACCCGGGTGGCGTGCACGGAGCGTCCGGCGATCGACGTGTCCGGGCGGGCGAGATAGACGTACTCGAACAGGCAGCCGTGCGGATCGGGCCGGGCGAACGTGCGAGAACGCATCCCCTCGGCGTCGATAACGACCAGCTCACCGGGAACGATCTCCCGCACGAGAGTGGCGCCGACGATGTCGAGGGCAGCCGTCTCGCTGGCGACGATCCACGCGCCGTCGGGATGGCCGTCGAGCCGGCCGAGCACGAGCGGGTGGATCCCGTGCGCGTCCCGGGCGGCATACAGCGTCGAGGCGTCCGAGAAGACCAGCGAGAAGGCCCCGGTCAGGCGGGGCAGCACGTCCATCGCCGCGTCGACGAGGGTCGGGCCGGGATGGTCGGCGAGCATGGCGGTGATGAGGTCCGAGTCGGTGGTCGCCCGCAGGCGGTCCCGCTCCGCGCCGAGCGTCCGCGCAAGCTCGACGATGTTGGTGAGGTTGCCGTTGTGCCCGAGCGCGATGGGGCCGCCGAAGCGGGCGGTGCGGTACGACGGCTGGGCATTCTCCCAGGTAGAAGAGCCCGTCGTCGAGTACCGGGTGTGGCCGACCGCCACATGGCCGCTCAGGCTGGACAGGGTGACCTCGTCGAAGACCTGAGCGACGAGCCCCAGTTCCTTGAAGACCACCACAGTCCGGCCGTCCCCGGCCGCGATGCCGGCGGCCTCCTGACCGCGGTGCTGCAGCGCGTACAGGCCGTAGTAGGCCAGGTTCGCCACGTCCTCGCCGGGCGCCCACACCCCGAACACACCACAGGCGTCACGCGGCCCCGGCTCGTCGGAGAGGTCGGATTCCCATCCGGGGATGGCGCCGAAGCGGGGTGCGACGTCTGGCACCAGGACTCCTCGACAGGTCAGGGATACCGAAGAATGCGGACGATCTCGCGCGGGACCATGCGGGACTATAGAGGTGCCGGGCTCGTCCGCCGACGTGCCGAGACGCGCCGACCACTCCGACCACCGCCTCGCCCCGGCAGCTACCTCCCACCACGCTAGCAGTGAGGACGCGCATCGGCCGTTGTGCGCGCATGCCCCGGACGGACCAGATCGTCCCTGGTAGATCATCCGGCCCAGCCAACCCGCACCTACAGGAGGGGCAGGTAGGAACTGAGGTCGGCGCGCTCGCCGCTGGCCGCGACCCGGCCGTCGGCCACCGCCTCGGCCCACGGCAGGCGGCCCGCGCACAGCAGGACGAAGGCGACAGGTTCGGCCTCGACGACGTTCGGCGGTGTGCCCCGGGTATGGCGTGGACCCTCGACGATCTGCACGGCCGTGAACGGCGGCACCCGCAGTTCCACCGAGCGTCCGGGTGCCCGCTCGGCGAACATCTCCGCGAACACCTTCGTCGCCGCCTTGAGCGCCCCCCGGGCCGGCGTGACGCCTAGCTCGAGGCCGTGCACCACCGCCTCGACCGCTCGGGTGCGCAGGAACTCCGCCAGTCGCATCGGGCCGCCCGGCGTCGGGACCACCGCTTCCTGAGTCGCCGCGGCCATGGCGGCCACCGCGGCCGACACCTCGCCGGCCAGCCGGCCTCTGATCTCGGCCGGCCCACGGTTTGCCGCCAGCGAGCGGGCGGT
Organism: Frankia sp. CcWB2; assembly: GCF_977927585.1. Lineage (NCBI taxonomy): Bacteria > Bacillati > Actinomycetota > Actinomycetes > Frankiales > Frankiaceae > Frankia > Frankia sp. CcWB2. Next base: position 13,945 of record NZ_CDWRCM010000052.1, read on the forward strand.
GTCCGCGACGGCCTCCGCCCGGGTTCCGGCGCCCGTCAGGTAGCCGCTCGCGGTGACGAGATCCCTCGCCGTGACGAGATCCGTCGTGCGCCGGGACGCCGGGACCGCGGGGGCCAGGGCCTCGGTGAGCGCGGTCGCGGAGCGGGAGACGTGCAGGACGAGGTCGCCGACCATCCAGCCGGGCAGCGGACTCGGCGCCCCGAGAGTCCCGTCGGGCAGGACACTCACCGCATCGACGATCCGCTGCCACTGGTCCGCCAACGTCGCGGCCAGCTCGGTACCGGTCGCCAGGGGATCCTGGCGGCGTCCGCGGGGTGGCATCCCTCCATCCTGCCCGGCACCGCGTCCCGGCCGGGTATCCCATCCTGCCCGGTACCACCAGGTACCACCAGATACAAACCGGTACCACCAGATACCACCCAGTACAAACCGGTACGCGGTCGTATCCGGCCGTCCGCGCGCGCCGGTGTGCCGGACCCGACCCCCCGCCCTGCCGGGCGGGAAGACGAGTATGGACGGGTGCCAGTGACGATCCCGCGCGCTCCCGCCGACGAGTACGGAACCGCCGCGATCCGGCAGCGGGTTCTTGACGCCTGGGCCGCCTCCCCGGCCCGCTTCCGGGAAGACGCCAATGCCGAGGAGGACGCGGCTCTCGGCGCCTACCGCGACCGCCTCGTCGTCGAACTTGTGCAGAACGCGGTCGACGCCGCGCGTGAGGCCGGCGTCCCGGCCCGGGTGTACCTGCGGCTGCGCACCTCCGCTTCGGAGTCGGATGCACCGGACGTTCTAGCTGCCCCGGATGCTCCTGATGTTTCGAAGACCGGCGCCGGTCCCGGCGGCCTGTTAGAGATCGCCAACACGGGGGCACCGCTGAGCCCGGCGGGGGTGGAGGCGCTGTCGACCCTGCGTGCCTCGGCGAAACGGGACACCACGTCGGTAGGGCGGTTCGGCGCCGGATTCGCCGCGGTACTCGCGGTGAGCGACGATCCCTCGATCGTCTCCCGGTCCCGCCCGGGCGCGGGGGCGTCCGGAGTCACCTGGTCGAAGAGCAGGGTGATCGAGGCCGTGACGGCCGCGGGGGTGGGCGGCGGCGCCGGCACCACGGCGCCGGCGCCGGCGCCGGGCCTGCCCGAAGAACTGGCCCGGCGCGACGGGGCGGTACCCATCCTCCGGCTACCGTTCGATCTTCCCGCGCCGCCTGCACCGCCGGACGGGTACGACACCGTGGTCCGCCTCCCGCTGCGGGACGTCGCGGCGGCCACGGCGGCCCGGGATCTGCTGGCCGGGCTCGATCCGACCCTGCCGCTCGTCCTCGGCGGTCCCAGCGAGATCGTGGTCGACGTCAACGGGACCGTTCGAACGATCACCTGTCGATGGATCCGCGGGGGCGGCTCATCCCAGCCCGCGTCGAGCGCGACGTCGACGCGTGTGGAGATCGCCGAGCTCGACGGCGATCTCGACGGCGAGCGATGGCGCGGCATCGCCCGTAGCGGCATGATCCCGGCCAGCCTGCTGGCCGACCGCCCGGTAGAGGAGCGCGGCCGGAACCGCTTCACCGCCCGGGTCATGGTCCGCGACGGCGGATGGCCCGAGGGCGTCGCCCGGGTCGTGCGGGCACCTCAGCCGACGGACGAACCGATCTCGCTGCCGATCCTGGCGAGCGTCGAGCTGCCACTGGATCCCTCGCGTCGACACACGGTATCGGGTCCGTTACGGGACTGGCTCACCGATCAGCTGAGCGCAGCCACCGTGGCGCTGGCCGAATACCTGGGCGCCGGCAGGGATCCAGACGCCGGCAGAGATCCAGACGAGACGCCTGGCGACCCGCTGGCCGCGCTGGCCCTCGTGCCGACGGGGCTGCCGGTGGGCGAGGTCGACGGCAGGCTACGGGACGCGCTGACCCGACTTCTCCCGGACGCGGCGCTACTGCCCGGCGGTCTGCGTGGCCGGGACTGTTCCGTCTGCGATCTCGGCCCCGCGACCGATGCGGTCACCGAGCTGCTGCGCTCCTCCTGGACCGGGACCGACCCGGCCGAGATCGCCGGCACGGACGGGGCGGGTCCGGATGGTGACGACACCGTCGCGGCGAAGGTCGCGGCGAAGGTCGCTGGGAAGGTTCCCGGCCTGCTCCCGGCGGCCTATGCTGCCCGCCGGTGGCGTACCGCACTCTCCACCCTGGGCGTTCGACGGGTGGACAGCGCCGCCCTGGTCGAGCTGCTCTCCGGGGTGTCCCGCCCGCCACACTGGT
>NZ_CDWRCM010000052.1:16697-18242 GCF_977927585.1 Frankia sp. CcWB2
GGGGACGTCTCTATCCGCTCCTGGTCGGGGCGCCGGACCGGGACGCGCTCGGCGCGCTTCCAGTACCGGTCGCGGAGGTTCCCGCGCCCTGGGAGGGCACCGAGCCGAGCGGCGCAGCCGGGTCCAGCGCCTTGCGGACGCGGATGGTCACCGGTCCGCGTGGGACCCTGCTGCCCACCGCCGACCTCGACATCGTCGCGCTGGCCCGATCGGGGCTGCCGCTGCGGGTCGTACATCCCGACGCCTGCGCCCAGGACGCGGCGCGGGATGCCCTGCGCACCCTCGGCGCGCTTGAGGGCACTCCGGCGGGTGTCCTACGGGATGCGGCGGTACGCGAGGCGGTCCTGGACGCCGATCCGGAGGACGATCCCAATGATCTCACCGCCCTGGCGAACGCGGTGCTGGCGCTGGCCCGGGACGCGAGCGAGGAGTCCACGGCCGACCTGAGCTGGCTCGACGAGCTGCTGCTGCCGGACGGCGACGGTGGCTTCACCCCGGCCGGCGAGCTGCTGATCCAGGGAGGCCCCCTGGATCGGGTGCTCGCCGAGGACGCACCCTTCGGCACCCTGAGCGCCGAGGTCGCGCGGGCCTGGCCCGCCGAGGTGCTGGCGAAGGTCGGTGTGCTGCATACCTTCGGGGTGTTGCACGCCCACGACCTGCCGTTGGATCCCGACGAGCAGATCCTGCTCGACCTCGACGACAGCGACACCTGGGTTGACGACGTCACGGCGGACGACCACGGTGCGCCGGGCGGCTCGGCGAACCTGCGTCGGCCGCCTCCCGGCGGGCCACCGGCACCCGCCATGATCGGGGTGTTCGCGGCGGTACGCGACCTCGAACTCGTCGACCGGGCCGCCTGGCCCGAGGCGCTCGCCGAGCTCGCCCGACCACCGTTGCGGGACGTCGTGTTCGCCCCCGAGCCGTCCTATACGCGCTGGTGGCTGGCGCGACACGCGGTGCTGCCCGTCGGTGGCGACGGCCGGGCGCCCCACTCCGCGGAACACCCGGCGCACCGGGACGGCAGGGTTCTGCCTCCGGGCGAGCTCGTCCTACCCGACGCGGACCCCCTGCTCACCGGGCTGTTCGCGCCGGCGGCACCGCTCCCGGGGGTCGACGACGAGTTCCTGCGCCACCTCGGCTGCCGGCTGACGCTGGAGGACGTCCTCGGCGACCTGGGCGCGGTGATGGACCTGCTCGACCGGCTGGGCGACGCCGACCGGGACGTACCGTGGCCCGCGGCTCGCACGCTGTACATCGCCGCGGTCGACGCGGTGGCCCGGGTCCTGACGGCGCCGGACGGTTCCGCCCACGACGGGCGGTTCGACCCGCCGCTGACCGTCCGCACCCCGGACGGCGTCCGGTCCTGCGCCGACGTCGTGGTGGTGGACGCACCGGACATGCTGGGGCTGCTCGGCGCGGACCGCTTCGGGCTGCGTCTCCCGCTGGACCGGGCGGCCGAGGTGGCCCACGTCCTCGGCGTGCGCCTCGCCGCCGAGGCGGGCACCTGCGAGATCGTCTCGGCGGGCCCCGGCGAGGCCCGGCAGG
>NZ_CDWRCM010000052.1:18508-23787 GCF_977927585.1 Frankia sp. CcWB2
CCGGACGGCACACCGTACCGGGTTCACGACCCGCTGCTGGTCGAGGATCTCGCCGGCCGGCCGACCCGGGTGCCCTGGCGGGTACTCGGCGGGATCGGCGGCGAGATCCACGTGGATGCCGAGGCCGGCTCGGACGCGCTCGCGCGGGCCCTGGCCTGGCGCGGCGGGCAGTGGGACCGGCGGCATGCGCTGGCCGCGGCGCTGCGCGACCCTGACGGTACCGCCTTCCGAACCGCGGAGGACGACCTCGACGAGACCTGAGCCGCGCCGGTGGGTTCCGGTCGCTGGACTATCGATCCGTGTGGTCGGGGGTTCCCCGCGCCCGCAGCCGGTTGCGGCGGCGGATCACGATCCACAGGCCGGCGAGCCCGAGGACGAAGCCGCAGATCGCCGTCGCGAACCACCAGAGCCGGCCGTCGTCCCGCAGGTCGTCGAGGAAGAACGCCAGGACCAGCGCGGCGATGGCCCACAGCACGGTTCCCACCGCGACGGAGGCGACCCCGTCGTAGGGCAACGGTTCGGGCGTGGGCGGGCGGGTTGTCGCGGCGGCGGGCTCGCCGCCCCCCGGGACGGGCGGGACCTCGGGGGCGTGCGCACCACCCGTGGAATCGCTGCTTGCTGACACGCTCATCCCGGTCGACGCTACCCTCTTGGCTCGCGGGCCAAGGTGCTGGTCAGGAGTCGTCCACCGGTTCGACGAGCCACTCGTCGAACCGGCGTCTCGTCACGTCGCTCAGCAGGGCGATGTCGGAGCGGAACCCGTCCCGCAGCCGGGCCCCGATCGCCGGATCCAGCCGGGGGGCCGGGAAAGCCAGCACGGACGGGAGCGCCGGCACGGACGTCCCGGGTAGTCCGGGTCGGCCTCGGCGCTCGACCCCCAGCTTGACCCCCAGGAAACCGTGGGCTCGTCGGATGACGGCGGCGGGATCCCCGATCAGATCGCGGTGCGCCGTCAGGAGTACCTGTTCGCGGGGGAACAGCGTGAACAGCCGCTGCAGCTGCGTACCGTACCTGCCCAGAGCCAGGTAGCGCCACGGCCAGGGCCAGCCCGCGGCCGTCCGGGCGGCCTCGGCGGCCACGGCACGTCCGAAATCGTCGAGGTCCTCAAGACCGGCCAGCCGCATCCGGACCCAGTTCGCGTAGGCCCGCTAACCGGATCGCGAAGAACGACGATGAGCTTCGCGTAGGGAAGCAGTTCGTGAATATGCCGCAACGCCGTAAAGTCGGCGAGATAATACGGGGTGCTCTCGCCGCGCACCGCGCCCGCCGGAGCCGCGTCGAACAGCGCCTCGTAGTCGGATCGCCGACGGACAAGTGATCGCTCGCCCGGCCCGGCGCAAGCCACACAGCCCGGAAGGCTGGCACTCCTGCCGGCCTCGTCCCAAGCGGAACAGACGACGCCGGCCCGGCCGGCCGTGGTGACATCGAGCCCGCTTTCCGGGATGCGCCCGGCCAGGAAGTACCCCGGTTGCGGGATCTCGGACATGAAGACGGATCGATGGCGGCCGAGTTCCTCGTGCAAGACCTCCGTACCCGCGTCGGGAGCACCGATCACGAAGAAATCAGGCAGAGCCACGGCATCTCCTGTTCCCGACGTCCCCGGCCGCGGTTCCTGGAACAGTCCCGTGAGTATATTCACGATTTTCCATCGGGAAGATTGACATCCCGGGACCTCCACGGCCTGCGCCATGCACCACAGATCCAACCGAAAGACCAAGAAGTGAGATAAGTCATACTTTTCAATACTTGGCGACCGCCGAAGCAGTGTGCTTCCGTTGCTCTTGTGTTGAAGCGGCTGATCCTGGTCACCCGGGGCCACATTGATCTGCTCCGCGTTGCCTCGGCCGCCTGTCCGGCGGCCTGACGGGCAGCCGTCTGTCTCCCGCACGGCGCTTCACGAAGCGTCAGCCGATCCGGACGCTTTACTAGGACACACCACCGCCTGTCGACCGACGTTGCCTCGTCTCGCGTGAACCGGCGAGTATCGCCAGGAAAGCCCCACCGGGCAGCGTCATCGCTGGTAGCTGCATATGCCGACCTCCCCCGAACAGCATCGGCCCCGCCCTCCCCCGCCGCCGACGGTGAGAGGCACCGCCACCATCTTCGCGCCACCGCGCCGCGTACCCGGCGGACCCACCGTCCAGAACACCCACCGTCCAGAACGCTGACACGTCGACGGCATCTCGCCGCCCGCCCGATCTTCGGTGACCGAGAGAAACCTGACCGAAAGGCCAGCAATGCCCCCACAGACGACCGTCCTCCCGTACCGGACGCCCCGCACCGCGCCCGCCCGTGCGGCGTCCGTCCCGGCGGCGTCCCTTCCACGACCGTCCCTGCCGAGACCATCCCTGCCCGCGACGGCGCCCGCACACACGCCCGGCGCCAGCCTCCGGACCGGCCAGTGGGAGATCGCGGCGCCGCCCCGGCGCGGGGTGTGGGTCGACCGCACCGCCTGGCTCGCCACCGTTGACGGCCGGGCCCTGCAGCTGACCTACCTGGAGTTCAAGGTACTGGACTTCTTCGTCCGCCATCCCGGGCAGGCGTACAGCCGGGAGGCACTGCTCTGCTCGGTCTGGGGCCATCAGGTCGACGACGAGTCGGCTCCCGATATCCGCACGGTGGATGTCCTGGTGACGCGGCTGCGACGCAAGCTCGGCCCGGAGCACCGGGATCGCATCGAGACCATCCGCCGCGTGGGCTACCGCTACCGCCCGGCGGATCCCTCGACCGACGGTTGACCGCCGACGAGGTCCCAGACCGTCTCCGCCCGGCAGGTGGGGGATGATCCGGACTCGCCGCCGCCCGAGCTGCTCATCAGGATGAGACGCTCGACGCTCCAGGGCAGCGGTGGGACATCGGCACGCAACAGCTCGACGAGCGGTTGCAGTGCCCGCCCGCGCCCGTTCGGCACCCGGGCGAGCGTCAGATGTGCGCGCAGCGGACGGGTGTCCCGGCCGGCCGCCCCGGCACGCTCGGCGGCCCGCCGGACCCCCACTGCCAGCGCCGTCAGGCGTGGGCTGGCTCGCGAGCCAGCCACGTCACCGGCGGCTGCGGCTGCGGCTGCGGCTGCGGCAATGCAGTCGACGGATGCGTCCGCGGTCACCGGCGGTGGCTGCCGCACCGCGGTCCACAGCACCCGATCGCCGAACCGTCCGCCACCGACCGTCTCGACGGCGAACGGGCCGTGCCGGCGTGCCACCCGCGCCAGTCTCGCGTCGAGCTCGGCGCGCCGGTCGTCCGGCACTGGCCCGAGGAAGGCGAACGTGACGTGCCACTGGTCCGGCGTGGTCCAGCGCAGATCCGCCGCCGCGGCGCGCGTCCTGTGCACGGCCGCGAGCAGCGCCTCGGCGACCTCGGGGGGTGGGACGGCCGCCACGAACAGTCTGGTCGCCAGCTCAACCTCCCTGGAACGACAACCTCCCTGGAATGACAGGCTCCCTCTCCCTGGGACGACAGTCTCCCTGGGACGAGACGAACAGTGCGACACGGACCTGCTCCGGGCTCGGATGGCGAGCGCTCGGCCTCCGGTCGATTCTCGGCGACAATCGGGCTGACCGGCGACCCTCGCCACCAGACGGGGAGCACTATCAATGCTGTGACGACGCTCCCCGATCTGGTGCCGCCGCGCGATCCCGCCCTTTCTCAGGCATGGCGGGAGCTGCGGCGCGTCGTGCGCCGGCGGCAGCCGGACCTGCCCCTCGCGATGGCCCTGGTCACCGATGGCTCGGACAGCACCACCGCCGAGGTGCTGCGCGACGCCGGGGTCGACGTCGTCGGTCTCCTCGCCCCGGAACCGCTGGAGTCCCTGGCCTGGGCCGCCGAGGCAGGTGTCCGACGGGCGTACGCAGATCTGCTCACCCTGCTCTCGGACGACATCGAGGCGGTCTGCGTGGAGATGCCGCCGCCCGCGTCCGACATCGTCGCCCGGCAAGCGGCCGAGATCGGCCTGCACGTGCTCCTGGCCGGGCCGGCGACCGTCGAGGCCGAGGCCCTGCGCGCGGTCGCCGACCTCGCCGAGGAGGGTGATCTCACCCACGTGGTCGCGCTCGACGGGCGGGCCTGGCCTGCCGCCACCCACGTCGCGGCGACCGTTCCCTCCCTGGGCCGGCTCACCCAGATGACCGTGGTGGGCGCGCCGGACGGGCCCGCCGGGCGGGTCGAGATCATCGATCTGGCGACGCGCTGGTGCGGCGAGATCCTCGCGGTCTGCGCCGATCCGGCCGCGATGCCCGCCCCGGCGCTCACCCCGGACGCACCGGTGACGCTGGCCCTGCTGGCGGCGAGCGGCGCGACGGTTCTGATCAACGAGCAGATGGGCGGGGACCTCGGCACCGCCACCCTCACGGTGTGCGGCGACTCCGGACGCATCGTCGTCCAGGGCCGTCTGGTCCGCCGCCAGGACGGCAGCGGCATCCGGGATCTGATGATGCCGACCGTGCCGACCTCCCGGCCGGGGCTGGTGGAGGCCACCTACGACGTGGTGCGCGCCACCGAACTCGACGACGCCCGGCTGGTCCGCGGCGCCACCTTCCACGACCTGCTCACTGCGAACCATCTGATGGCCGCCGCGCAGACCTCCCATCAGCGGGGCGGTTGGGTGGAGCTCTGAATGGCGCTTGGAACGATGCTCGGATCGGCGGGCGGCCTACGAGCCGGCAAGCGCGTCCAGGATCGGTGCGGCGCGGTTCAGCGCGGCGATCTCCTCGAGTGAGAGCTCGGCCAGCCGATCGGTCAGCCATTCGTCCCGGCGCCGACGGTCGTCCTCGAGCAGGGCTCGACCCGCCTCGGTCACCTCAGCGATCACTTGACGGCCGTCGGTGGGGTGCGGCCGGCGCTCGACGAGCCCGGTGACGGCCAGATGCGCGATCACCCGGGTCATCGACGGCGGCTGGACGCGCTCGTGGACGGCGATCTCCCCGAGCGTCATGGGGCCATGCCGCTCCAGCGTAGCAAGCGCGGAAGTCTGCGTGGGGGTGAGCCGGCTCGACCGCTCCTGGCGCATGCGCCGAGAAAGCCGCATCACCGACAGGCGCAGCGCGGACGCGAGTTCGGCCTCACGTGCCGTCTCGGTCTCCATCTCACGACGGTACTCGTTAGCGACACTCAGAAACGAATGACATTCTGGCGAACCGCCGAAAACAGCAGGAGGCGGGCCGGCTACCCCCCAGCGGCAGCCGACCCACCACCACAGGAGGCCTCTCGCGATCTCCGGCCCCCGAAGGTAAACATTCACGTAGATTCGTGATCTTGCGGTGAGTGGTTGGTGTTGGAGCTGGGTG
>NZ_CDWRCM010000053.1:0-10323 GCF_977927585.1 Frankia sp. CcWB2
TTTCCGCGCCGTCGCGGGGCTCGCCGCGACGGCCCGCCGAGGTGAAAAGCGCTGTGGCACAGGGGTTTGTGCACCCAACCAGCACTAATGTGAACCTGAGTCTGCAGGTCAACGGCCCGACCGTGTCTGTTGGACCTGCCCACGCGAAAATCCGCCGGGCGGGCTACGCCGGGAACCGGAACGCTGGGCGCTCCTGAGCCACGGTGGCGCGTCCAGGCTCGGAATCGCTCGGAAGTAGTGGTCTTCAGAGTTTGCTTCTAAGTTGGAAGGTCGGTCCTCTCGGTCTCGGTGTGCGCCCCAGGATGCGTGGGCGGTGCGTGTACGACCTGCCAGCGTTGCCGGGTCGGCTACGGAGAGCGGTAGTAGCGTCGCTTCGGGTTCCGTGGACCGGCGCCGAGTTCACGGACGAGTCCGCGGTCGACCAGTTTGATGAGCCTGGTCCTCGTCACGCGGGTGGACAACTCGATCGCGTTGGCGATTTCGCTGGTGAGTGCGCCGCCGGTCGGGATGGCCGCGAGGATTGCGCGGTCCCTGTCGTCCAGGGTCGGTGATTGGACGCGCTGGGTCCACAGCGTGACGCGGAACCGGGTGCCGATCCCTTCGAGGTCTGGCGGTGGGAGCCCTGCGTCGAGGCAGGCTGATCGAGACCCGTGTCCTCGTCACGGCGGGTAAGCGTAGCTACCAGACGGCGGTCAGCCTGCTCCGCGATCTGCGCGAGGCCCACCTCACCCTCGGTGACGTCGCCGGGTTCAGCACCTACGTCGGCCAACTGCGCACCGAACACAGACGTAGACCCACCTTTCATCGCCCACCTCGACGCGGCCGGTCTTTGACCGCACCCTTCGGCCCGCGCCATGGACGCCTGATCGGCAGCGGCCTGGGTGTGGAACCCAGCAAGAATCGAACCCAAAGCGGCAGGTCGACGGGCTGCACTCCCCGGCCCTGTTCGGGTATCCGCCCCTACATGAGCACTCAAGGTGCAGGTCATGGCGCATGTCGATCTTAAACGGCGAGGTTGAGTGCGCCCGGCAGGGATCGAACCTGCGACCTGGTGCTTAGAAGGCACTCGCTCTATCCACTGAGCTACGGGCGCGCTTGCAGGGGATGGGCCCACCGGGAAGCTACAACAGGGTAGCAAGGTTCGACCAGGCATCGAACACATGGGCACCGTCTCCTGGGAAGGTCGAGCTCCGGGGAAGGCCGAGGTACGACGCTGAGGGGACGTAATGAAGTAACAAATACGTGATCGAGAGCATCATCGCAGGTCACAGGCCTGTGGAGGGTTCGAAACGCGCAAGTTATTTCATTTCGACTCCTGAGGCGTCCGCGGCAGGCGGGCAAACGGGAGGCGTCGCGGACCGGCGTGGGGTCCGAGCGTCGGCGTGCCGGTGCGCGCACGTCCGGGGATGCGTGGCCTGTGGGTGAACCCTCGTTATCCACAGACGACCAACCGAGGGTTTCCGAAGCCGCCGTGACGGCTCACTGTGGGAGAGGCCGTTCGCGGCCAGCCCGGCGGATCCGTCCCTGACCCGAGGAGCACGCCATGCTCGAGACGACCATCACGCTTGTCGGCAACCTGGTCGACGATCCGGATCATCGGATGGCGGCCAACGGTGCGTCGATATGCACCTTCCGCCTCGCGTCGACGCCCCGCCGGTTCGATCGTTCCGAGAGCCGCTGGGTCGACGGAACCACGCTGTTCCTGCGGGTCTCCTGCTGGCGCCAGCTCGCGGACAACGTCGCTGCCAGCCTCGTCCGGGGTGATCGTGCGCTCGTCTACGGCCGGCTGCGGCAGCGGTCGTTCGAGACGGGCGAAGGGGAACGGCGGGTTACCTACGAGATCGACGCGGATGCGGTCGGAACCGAGCTCACCTGGCATGCGGCTCGCTCGGAGCGACTTGCCCGTCGCCCGGGCTCCGCCCCCGCGGGGGCGGCGGCCGCGACGGGTGTTCCCAGTGATCCGTCCGCTCTGGTGGGATCCGAGCACGGCGCTCTGGCCGGCTTCCCGGTCGCTGGTGCGGATGCGGATGCGGCCGGAGCGGCATCTGCCGCGACGGCCATGGCGTCGATGGTCGCGGGACCGCCGGCGGGTGCCGGGCGGCTCCAGGGCGCGGGTGTGGCGCCCGGCGGACCGCGCCCGTCCGCGGTGACGGTCGACGATTCACCCTGGCAGTCGTTTCCCTCCTCCTCCCATGACCTCTCCTGATCGTCCAGCCGTCGATGGCGGGGACCTGGAGGGCGGGTCGGACCGACCTGCGTCCGGCGCGGCCAAGGGCGCTGGGTACCGTGCCGTGGATGAGCAGCCGGCACGAGATGGGGCCGACGGGGCCTGTCTCCGCCGAACCCGGGACAGAGCCGCAGGCGCCCTTCGACGTCATCGATGCGCAGGTTGTCGTGAGTCCCGGCTTGGAGAGCGGCCTTGCGCACGCGACACCCGGATCGGTGGTCGTCGCCGCGCCCAGGGGTGATGCCGAGCCCCGGAACGACACGCCGCGGTCCCGGCCGGACGGCGAACAACCGCCGGCCGGGCCGCCGGCTTCCGACGACGCTCACGGTCGGCGGGCTCCCGTCCAGCGGCTGCGCGTTCGTCTCGCGAGTATCTCGGGGCCCGCCCGGTACGTGATGGTGCTCGCCGTCCTGAGCGCGGCGGTCGCCGTCGTCCTCCGGCACACCGTGTTCCCGTTCCTGTCGGTCAATAACGACGAGGGCATCTACCTCCTGCATGCCAGGACCCTCGCCGAGGGCCGCCTGTTCCCGCCCGCCCCGGACCCGGCGCCGTCCTACCTGCCATGGCTGGGAACCGTTGTCGGCGATCACTACGTGTTGAAGTACACGCCCTTCGTACCCGCGATCTTCGCGATCGGCATCGTGCTGACGGGAAGCATCGATCCGGCGCTTGCGATGATCGTCATGGCGGCGGTCGTCGTCACCTACCTACTGGGCGCCGAGCTGTCTGGCAGCCGGCGGACCGCGGCGTTGGCGGCGACCCTGCTCGCCTTCTCCCCGCTGGTGATCCTCCAGAGCGCGATGGTGCTGAGCTACCTGCCGACCCTGGTGCTGCTGCAGGTGACCGTCCTGGGAGTGCTGCGGGGACGGCGCCGCCGACGGGCGGCACCGGTGGTCGTCGCGGGCCTCGCCCTCGGCGTGGCGGCGGCGGTGCGGCCGTACGACGTCGTCCTGCTCCTGGCTCCGCTCGCGATCTGGCTGGTCTTGACCTCCACGGGCGGGCGCTGGTGGCTGTGCCGGTGGCTGCTTTGCGGGCTCGCCGCGCCCATGGTGCTCGTCCTGCTCAGCAACGCCGCCGCCACCGGTGACCCGTTGCGGCTGCCGTTCGCGCTCCTCGAACCCGACGACAAGATCGGCTTCGGGTTGCGCAAGCTGTATCCCGGCGACGGCAGGCACGACTTCGGCCTGGTCGAAGGGCTGCAGTCGGTTGGCGACCACCTGTGGTTGTTCGGCGGCTGGGCCTGCGGGGGAGTAGTGCTGGCCGGCTGTGCGATCGTCGTGGCGGCTCGGCGGCAGCTGTCCGCACCCGCCGCGGTCCTGGGTGCGGGTGGGCTGCTCTTCCTGGGCGGATACGTCGGCTTCTGGGGCGCGTGGAACGCGGCCGAGTTGTGGGGCGGCATCCGCTACGTCGGCCCCTTCTACCTGGTCCCGGTGCTCATCCCGCTCGTCCACCTCGGCGCGGAGGGCCTGGTCAGGGCCGGCGAAGCCGTCTTCGCCCGCGGGCACCGCTTCGGGCTCACCGCCGTCGCGGGGACCGGCGCCGCCATCCTGGCGCTCACGGCCGTCGTCCTGGTCGGGGCGGTGCGCGCCAACCTCACGCTCACCGGGCACGACCGTGACCTCAGCGCGATGCTGGATCGGCTGCCGGGCGACCCGCTCGTGTTCGTCGCGGTGAACCCGCCGTTTCTCGGGCATCCCACTCCGGTGACCGCGAACGGGCCGAAGCTCGACGGTCCCGTCCTGTTCGCCGTGTCGCGGGGGGTCGACGATCTCATCGTGGCCGCTGACCACGCGGACCGCCCGGCCTACCTGCTCCGCCTGGCATCGGCCTACGGCCGCTCACCCGCCTCGCCTTCCACCGCGCGGGTCGAACGGCTGGCGGTCAGGAGCGGCAGGCGGGTGGCGGTGACCCTGCGAGTGGATGCCGCGCCCGCGGGCGCCCGTTCCGCCCGCGTCGTGCTCACCGAGGGTGCCCGCCGCCTGTCGATTCCGGTCCATCCGCGGATCCCCACCTCGATGATCCTCACCGTCGACGCGGACGGCCTCGATATCACCGACGTCACCAATATCACCAGTATCACCAACATCGCCGGCGGCACGGACAGCCCCGGCGGCACCACGACGGACCGCAACGACTCCGGCCGGTCCCCGGTGCATTCCGGATCCCTCGGCCGTCCGTCGGCGAGCACCGTGCGGGACGGCCGGGGCACCTCCATCACCGTGGCCTACTACGCGACGAGCCCTTCCGGACGGGAACATTTCCTTGATCATCAGGTGTTGCCCGTGCGGCTGGCCGCACGGGACGGTTCCCGGTCGGACGGTTCCCGGCCGGCTGCCGGCCCGCCGGTCACCGTGCTCGGATCCCTGGGGGAGGTCGATGAGGTCGGCGAGGGGCGGCGGCCGCCGCTGCGCATCATCATCGATGATCGTCGAGGCTGACCTGCCCGCCCGGGTAACCTGCCTGCCCCGGCGCCCCGATCCCCCGGTGATCGGTCGGCCCGGTGATCGGTCGATGCGGCGGATGGGAGGAAGCATGTACGTTCCGTCGAGGACGTCAGTCCCCGGCTCGTAGATCCGTAGGACGGGCCGGAAATCACCGACTGCCGCGGGCAGCCAGTTGGCAAGCGGCCGGCCGTCCTCCGGGGGGATCGCTCTGGAGCAGGATGCGCACCGAGCCGTCCGGACCGCGGCGCAGATCGCGGTCGCCGCTCCGCAGGGAATACCGGTGCAGGGGATTCTCGACGAGGTAGTACTCGGGCGCGTCGTACATTGTCAGCGACCAGAACGCGGCCTGCGGCGGCGGCACCAGCTCCAGCAGGTACCGGTGGGCCCCGCTCAGCTGACGGCCGTCCGTGTCGATAGCACGGCTCGCCTGGATCTCCTCGTAGCCGTGCGTCGCGCCCCGCGGCAGCCGGGCGGCCATCGCCCGGGCGAGACGGGCCTGTGCCCGATCGCTTATCCGCCAGGCCGGATCGTCGATCGTGCCTGGTCCGAGTCGGTCCAGGTTGAAGTCGAGGGCATGCGGGGTGCTCGCCCAGCCGTTCGTCAGCGCCCGGCCGGCGTGCGCCACCCGTTCGAGCTCGTCGCGGCCGGCGCGCAGCCCGGTGCGCAGGGACCAGGCGAGGCCCGGGTTGGGGTCGATGTACGGCGAAGGATCGTTGAGGATCCCGAGCGAGGTGAAGTGGCGGGCGTACTCGGCCTCGGCCCGCGACGGAGGATAGGCGCGCAGCCAGATGCGCAGCTCCTCCCAGAACCGGAGGTCGTCACAGACCCTCTTCGAGTGCTCCGGCGGTCCCTCCGCGCGGCGGGCCTCGGGATCCAGCGGGCTCAGGTCCAGTTCCTCCTGCAGCCGGGACACCGCCGCGATGTCCGCCGGGCCGTCGAAGCCAAACCGGTTGATCAGCGTCAGCAGCCGGGTCGGCGCCTTGATGCGGGCCAGCGACGCGGGCGCGCTGCCCGTCCAGCCCGGCGGGACGAGCAGATAGCGCCCACCCCGTCCGCCGGTGGTTCGCCGTCCCACGTAGGCGAAGTTGTTCCGCCAGGCGTCCATGAAGATCATCACGCTGTAACGATCCGGCGTGTCGGGGATCCGCAGGACCAGCGGACCCGGCGTGAGGTCGACCTCGGCCACCGAGCACAGGGCGTCGTTGTCGACGCTGACGAAGCAGGACAGTGGCGCGGGCGGTTCCGTCTCGTGAGCGAAGGCGTTGTACCCGGCGGGCCGGATCGGCCCGATTCCCTCAGCCGCCGTCCGTACGCTCAGCCGGACATTGCTGACCAGGGGATATCCGAAGATGAACGCCTCGGCCGCCAGCCCGAGCCGATGGTCACTCGCGAGCATGCCGTCCTCCCCGCGCTCGTCATCTCCGTTTCAGTGGTCGCCCCCATGCAGCGGTCGCCCCCACAGTCCGTGCCCTTCTTTGTGGTGTGGTACCCACCGGATGCCGTCCGGGGACCGGGCGGACCCGATGATCCGCCCGGTCCCCGGCGTCGGCCGACGGGCCACCGATCACCGCTGTGAGGAACGCGGGCGCGATGCCCTAGGGTTGATGGCATGGCGCAGTACGTCTTCCAGATGCGCAAAGCGCGCAAGGCCCATGGCGACAAGGTCATCCTCGATGACGTGACCCTGTCGTTCCTCCCCGGAGCCAAGATCGGGGTAGTCGGCCCGAACGGCGCGGGGAAGTCGTCCCTGCTCAAGATCATGGCCGGCCTCGATCAGCCGAGTAACGGCGAGGCGACCCTGAGCCCCGGCTACACGGTCGGCATGCTCGCCCAGGAACCCTCGCTGGACGAGACCAAGGACGTCCGCGGCAACGTCGAGGACGGCGTGCGCGAGATCCGCCGGGTGCTCGTCCGCTACGAGGAGATCAACGAGAAGATGTCCGCGCCCGACGCGGACTTCGACTCCCTCCTTGCCGAGCAGGCCGAGCTCATCGACAAGATCGAGGCCGCGAACGCCTGGGAGCTCGACAGCCAGCTCGACCAGGCCATGGACGCGCTGCGGCTGCCGCCCGGCGATGCCGACGTCACCCTGCTCTCCGGCGGTGAGCGCCGCCGGGTCGCGCTGTGCAAGCTCCTGCTCGAGGCTCCCGACCTACTCCTGCTTGACGAGCCGACCAACCATCTCGACGCCGAGAGCGTCGCCTGGCTGGAGCAGCACCTCGCCCGCTATGCGGGCGCCGTGCTGGCCGTCACCCACGACCGGTACTTCCTGGACAACGTCGCCGGCTGGATCCTCGAGCTCGACCGGGGCCGTGCCCTGCCCTACGAGGGCAACTACACCACCTACCTGGAGAACAAGGCGGCCCGGCTGAAGGTCGAAGGCCAGAAGGACGCCAAGCGGCGCCGGGTACTCGCCCAGGAACTCGAGTGGGTCCGGTCCAACCCGAAGGCCCGCCAGACCAAGAGCAAGTCGCGCCTCGCCCGCTACGAGGAGCTGGCCGCCGAGGCGGACCGGGCGCGCCCGCGCGACTTCGAGGACATCCAGATCCCGCCCGGCCCCCGGCTCGGCAACCAGGTTATCGAGGCCAAGGGGCTCACCAAGGGCTTCGATGACCGGCTCCTCATCGACAACCTGTCGTTCACCCTGCCGCGCGGCGGCATCATCGGCGTGATCGGCCCCAACGGCATCGGTAAGACGACCTTGTTCAAGATGTTGACCGGGCAGGAGGCGCCGGACGCCGGGGAGCTCGTCATCGGCGACACCGTCGACATCGCCTATGTCGACCAGACCCGCTCGGGCCTGGACCCGAAGAAGAACGTCTGGCAGGTCGTCTCCGACGGCCTCGACCACATCGTCGTCGGCAAGGTCGACTTCCCGAGCCGGGCGTACGTGTCGTCGTTCGGGTTCAAGGGGCCCGACCAGCAGAAGCCCGTCGGTGTGTTGTCCGGCGGGGAGCGTAACCGGCTGAATCTCGCGCTCACCCTCAAGCGTGGCGGCAACGTCCTGCTTCTCGACGAGCCCACCAACGACCTCGACGTGGAGACGCTGCGCTCCCTGGAGGACGCGCTGCTGGAGTTCGCCGGCTGCGCCGTGGTCATCTCCCACGACCGCTGGTTCCTCGACCGGGTCGCCACCCACATCCTGGCCTGGGAGGGAACCGACGAGGACCCGGCGCGCTGGTTCTGGTTCGAGGGGAACTTCGCCGACTACGAGACCAACAAGATCGATCGTTTCGGGCAGGAGGCGGCCCGCCCGCACCGCGTCACCTACCGCAAGCTCACCCGGGACTGAGAGCGCACCCGGGCCGGCCGCCCGGCTGCCCGGCTGTGCCCGCGGGCACCGAGCGGTCAGTCGGGGCGGTTCTGCAGCGAGTTCGCCGCCATCGACAGGTAGCCCCAGAGCTGCCTGTCGAGATCGGGCGGCAGGTCCAGGGAGTCGACCGCGGCCCGCATGATCTTCAGCCAGGCGTCCCGCTGCGCCGGGCCGATCGCGAACGGGCCGTGCCGCCTCCGCAGCCGAGGATGCCCGCGCTGCTCCTGGTAGTCGGTCGGGCCACCCCAGTACTGGATGAGGAACATGCGCAGGCGCTCCTCAGCGCCGGTCAGATCCTCTTCCGGGTAGAGCGGGCGCAGTACCGGATCGTTTGCCACACCCTGGTAGAACCGCGCGACCAGCTTCCGGAACGTCGGTTCGCCGCCGGCGGCGTCGTAGAAGGAGCTGACCGGGAGAGTGCGCGGAGGAGACTGGCTCACTCGTCCATTCTGCGGCACGCGGTGCGGCCCGATCCGGGCGACGGGTGTTCTCAGCCGTCGCGGGGCGCGATCCACGCCGTCGTGTCGGGGGGCAGCGTCAGGGTCGCGTCGTCGTACCCCACCGGTCCGCTGGCGAGCACCAGCCGTCCGGGCAGCGGAACCGCCACCTCCCCCTCGGTCGTCATCACGCAGGTCATATTGGCCGGCCCCACCGAGGTGGGCGGGGCCGGGGGCACCGACGAGCCTGCCGGCGCGGGGCGGTCGAAGGCCAGGCATCCGGCCGGGGCGTCGTCCCGCCAGCGCAGGTCGTCGCCACGCAGGTGGGGGAGGGCACGGCGCAGGGCGAGCGCGCTGCGCACGAGCAGCCAGGTCGACATCGGGTCGGCCGCCTGCGCGAGGACCGCGAGGTCCGCCCAGTCGGCGGGTTGCGGCAACCACGGGTCGGCGCTGGCCGAGGTGAATCCGTAAGGGGGCGTGTCCCCCGACCACGGCAGGGGGATCCGGGCGCCGTCCCGGCCCGGCGACGTGCCCCCGGACCGCGTCCAGATCGGGTCGCGACGGGCGGCCGGCGGCACCTCGGCCTGCGGCAGCGCCAGCTCGTCGCCCTGGTACAGCACCGCGGTGCCGGGCAGTGCGAGCAGCGTGAGCAGGGCGGCGCGCGCGGCGGGTCCCCGTGGGACCGCCGCCGTAACGGGTCGCCGGACGCACCACGTCGTGGTTGGCGAGCACCCAGGTGCCCGGCGCGCCGACCGCCGTCAGCGCGGCGCGTTCGGCATCGATGGCGGCCCGCCAGGCCGCCGCCGACCAGGGGATGCTCAGCAGGGAGAACGAGAACGTCAGGTGCAGCTCGTCCGGTCGCACGTAGCGGGCGAGCCGGGCCGGGTCGCGCACCCAGGTCTCCCCGATCAGGACCCTGGGACGCCCGTCGCGGGCGGTGTACTCGTCGGTGATCGCGCGCCACTCGCGGTAGATCTCGTGCACCCCGTCCTGGTCCCAGACCCGGGGCTCGTGCTCCTCGCGGAACCCGCTGTCCGGAGCCAACAGGGCGCCGGGCGGGTTGTCCCGTAGCTCGGTGTCCTTCACCAGCCCGTGGGTCACGTCGATCCGGAACCCGTCGACCCCCCGATCGAGCCAGAACCGCAGCGTCGCGGCATGGTCCGCGCGGACGGCGGGATGATCCCAGTTCCAGTCGGGCTGCTCGGCGTCGAACAGGTGCAGGTACCATTGGCCGTCCGCCACTCGCGTCCAGGCCGATCCACTGAACACCGATTCCCAGTTGTTCGGAGGCTGCTCGCCGCTGGGGCCTCGGCCGTCGCGGAAGATGTAGAGCTCCCGCTCGGGACTGCCCGGCGCGGACGCGAGCGCCGCCTGGAACGCCGGGTGCGCCGAGCTCGAGTGGTTCGGCACGAGATCGATCAGCACGGCGAGTCCGGCCTCGGCGGCGTCGGCGAGCACGGCGTCGAGGTCCGCGAGGTCACCGAAGAGCGGATCCACGCCGCGATGGTCGGCGACGTCGTACCCGTGGTCGGCCATGGGGGACGAGTAGAAGGGTGTGATCCAGATCGCGTCGACGCCGAGTTCGGCCAGCATGGGCAGGTGCCGCCGCAGCCCCTCCAGATCGCCGACCCCGTCACCATCGGAATCGGCGAAACTGCGAAGGTACACCTCGTACAGCACGGCCCGGCGCCACCACGTCCCGTCCCGGCCGGGCGACCGCACCCGGCCGTTGGCGCCATTCGGGCGATCCAGCTCCCCGGCGTCGCCGGCTCCTGGGCTGTTGTCCTTGTTGTCCCCAGCGCCCTCGGCGTTCTCGTTCCCCTCGGCGTTCTCGCTGCCCGCGTGGTCCTTGCCCGCGTCGCTCCGGTTGCCGTGCTGGACACTAGGGGGACGTAATGAAGT
>NZ_CDWRCM010000053.1:10681-22181 GCF_977927585.1 Frankia sp. CcWB2
AAGGTATTTTATCTCCCTTAGTAGATGAGGGTGTCTTTGTGGGGCAGTCCTCAACAGAATAATGTGTCCTCATCTGGCTCCTTCTGGCGTTCCTGGCCTTTTTGGTGCAGGTGCCCCTGTTGTGCGCCTACCCAGGGACCGCTCCGCCGCGTCGGGACGGCGCGGCGGAGCGCGTGTTCCTCGGTCGGGTGATGCCTATCCAGCATCAAATCCGGCCGGTGGGGGCGAAAGGGAGGGCGATGGGGTACTGGTTGCGGCTCGGGCCGACGTTCCCCCGATGCGTGATATCCGATATCCGAACTAGACTGCCGCAGGTGGGCCAGGTGACTGGCTGTTACGGAGCAGTACCGAGAATCGGATTTGGTCGGGGATGTGATGGTGTGCCCGTGACGTCGGAACCGTCCACCGGGATTTCGCCCTATGCGCCCGGTATATCAGGGTTTGTCGGTGAATCACGGAAGTCCGATCAGGTGCGGCGGTCGGCGTCCGCAGGTCTGCGGGCCGCGCGGGAGGCTGTCCGCGCGCTGTGCCACGGTGCTCGGGGGGACCATGACGACGGATTGGGTGGCTCCGACCCGTCCTTCCTGGCCGATGCCGGTCTCGTCCTCGGCACCTCCCTCGACCCCGATCGGGTCGTCGACCTGATCGCCGGACTCGCCGTGCCCCGTCTCGGCACGGGCGCCTTGGTGTGGCTGCGCGAGGGCGACCAGGTCAGGCTCGGCGCCTCGGTCTTCCACGACCCGAAAGCCGGCAAGATCATGCGGGCCATTGTCGCCACGCGGCCGCCCCAACTCGCGGACGACTTCCCGCCGGGCGTCGTCATGCGTAACGGCCAGACGTACTGTCTGCCGGACTTCGATGAGCTGCGCCCGGTGCCGCTGTTCCCGTACGAGCTCGCCTATCAGCAGTTCCGCCGGATCCAGAGCGGTCCCACCGTCACCGTCCCGTTGCCGGCGCACGGCCGGATCCTCGGCGCGATCACTGTCGGGCGCGGCACCGGCTTCTATTCCGGAGCGGAGGTGAACCTGCTGGAGGACCTCGCCCGGCGGGGGGCCGTCGCGCTGGAGAACGCACAACGCTTCCGCGAGGCACAGGAGTCCGCGCTGACCCTGCAACGGTCGCTCCTGCCGGCGCATCCCCCCGCACTCGACGGGGTCGAGATCGCGATGGAGTACCGGCCGGGAACGGCAGGGACGGAGGTTGGAGGCGATCTCTACGATGTCATACCGCTCGCCGGGGGGCGAGTCGGGGTGGCCATCGGTGACGTGATGGGGCGCGGCCTGCATGCCGCGGCGGTGATGGGCCAGCTGCGGGCGGCGCTGCGCGCCTACGCTCTGGAGGATTGGAGCCCCGTCGAGGTGCTGACCCGGCTTGACCGGGTCGTCGGCCTGCTGCCCGGTCTCCAGCTTGCGACCTGTATGTACGCCGTCTACGACCGGGACACCGGCCGGGCGACGATCGCGAACGCCGGCCATCCCGCGCCGTTGGTGATCCTTCCCGACGAGGACCCCGACTATCTGGTGCTCGACCCCGGGCTCCCGCTGGGAGTCGGCGAGGGGGCGGTGTTCAGCGAGACGACCGTCGCGCTTCCACCCGGATCGGCGTTGGTGATGTTCACCGACGGCCTGGTGGAGTCGCGACGCCGCCCGCTCGTGGACGGCCTGGACAATCTTCGACGCGGTCTTACCGCACAGCGTGCCCGGGCGGCCGCGGCAGGCCTCGAGGCGGTCGAAGTCGCGGCGGGTGCCGACGTGGCGGCTGGAAGCGAGGGCGAGGGCGTTGGCCTGAGCGCGGAACGGACCGGGAAGGCGGAACGGACCGGGAAGGCGTGGACGGATCGGCGGGCCCCCGGCCCGTCGCTCGGCCCACCCCCCGGGGTGCCGGAACGCCGCTCCTGGGTGGACCGGCGGCGCCGGGCGCGCAGGGTGAACTTCGCGGCACGTAGCTGGTTCGGTCCGGACACCGTCAACGGCCCCGGCGAGGGCCCCGTCGAGGAGACCGCCCGCACGCTGCTCGAACGGTGCCTGATCGCCGCCGGTCTCCCGGCCCGGACCGACGACGATACTGCCATGGTGGTGCTCACCACGCAGGCCGTGAACCCGCCATTGCTCGAACTCGCGTTGCCCGCGGTGGCCGCGTCGGCCGGCGAGGCCCGGACAGCGATGCGCTCGGTCCTCGCCGAATGCGGGATCACCTCCGTCGAGGACGCGACGCTGCTGGTCAGCGAGGTGGTGACGAACGCGGTGCTGCACGCCCGCAGTGATCTGGTGCTGCGGGCATCGATGGAACCCGGTCGGCTGCGGATCAGTGTCGAGGACCGGGAAGGCGCGCATCTGCCCCGGCCCGGCGCGGCCGCGGAGAACAAACCCGAGCCCGAGTCGGGGTGGGGCCTGCTGCTGGTCGAGGCGCTGGCGCTGGCCTGGGGCGTGGAGATGACCCCCGGGGGCAAGCGTGTCTGGTTCGATATCGAGATACCCGACCGGGAGCCGGGTGCCGCCGGCCCGACGAGACCGATCGTCAGGCCCGATCCGTCTCCCTCGGCGGGCCTGTCCCGGAAGCCTCCCCTCGACCCGCCGGTCCAGGGCCGCTCCTGGGGATAGCATCCGCTGCCGGGCCACCTGACGAGCCGGGCCACCTGACGAGCCGGGCCGAGGCCGCGTGATCAGGCGGTGGCGACGGCGCCGGTGGCCCATTCGTCCTCGGCCTTGCGCACGATGTTGCGCAGCATTCCACCGAAGACGGCCGCGTGGAACGGGCTGACCGACCACCAGTAGAGCTGCCCGGGAAGTCCGCGGGGCAGGAAACTCGCGCGCTGCCAGTAGGTCGTGGTGCCCTCGGCGTCGACCATCGAGCGTAGTTCCAGCCAGGCCTCGCCGGGCAGCTTCATCTCGGCACGCAGCCGGAGCAGGTGGCCCGGTTCGATCTCCTCGACCCGCCAGAAGTCCAGAGCCTCCCCGGCGTGCACCCGCTGCGGATCACGCCGACCCCGGCGCAGACCGACGCCACCGATGGCGGTGTCCAGCCGGCCGCGAGCGGACCAGGCCAGGGGCCACGAGTACCAGCCGTTGTCGCCCCCGATGCCTTCGATGACGTGCCACAGACAGGCCGGCGGCGCCGCCACGGCCATGCTGCGCTCGTCGACGTAGAGGGATCCCCCGGCCCACTGCGGGTCGGTCGGCAGGGGCTCGTTCGGGGGGCGCGTGGCACCGGCGCCGTCCCCGTCGTCCGATGCGCCTCCCGATCCCGGCCACACCGCCGTCGACCAGCGGGTCTTCACCGAACGTGCCCGCACCCGGGCCAGCGCGAGGGCCACCGCGGCGTCGAAGGGCAGCAGTCCCTCGGCGGGATCGGGGATCCAGCGGGCGATCTGGTGGTCGTGGGCCACCACCTCGTTGCGCAAGGAACGGATGAGCGGCCTCGCGATGCCGCCCGGCACCGGGGTGACGAGCCCGACCCACAGCGAGGACAGCTCGGGGGACAGGATTGGAACCGGGACGATGATCCGGCGCCGCAGCCCCTCGACGGCGGCGAATCGCTGCATCATCTCCGCATAGGTCAGGATGTCCGGGCCGCCCACGTCGAAGGTGCCCTCGACGTCGTCGGGGACGTCCAGAGCGCCGATCAGATAGTGCAGCACGTCCCGGACGGCGATCGGCTGGATCCTGGTCCGCACCCAGCGCGGCGTCAGCATCACCGGCAGGCGCTCCGTCAGGTAGCGCAGCATCTCGAACGAGGCGCTGCCGCTGCCGATGACGACCGCCGCACGCAGCACGATCGTCGGCACCCCCGAGCCGAGCAGGATCCTCCCGACCTCCTGGCGGGAGCTCAGATGGGCGGACGTGCCACCCGTCGTCGCCGGGCTCAGCCCGCCGAGGTAGACGATCCTGCGGACACCGGCCGCCCGGGCCGCGACGGCGAAGGCGTTCGCCGCCCGCCGGTCGACCGCGGAGAAGTCACCACCACCGTCGATCGAGTGGATGAGGTAGTAGGCGACCTCGATCCCGTCGAGCGCGGACCGCAACGACTCCGGATCCCGGGCGTCGGCGCGGACGACCTCCGCCCGGGCGGCCCATGGGATGTCCCGCAGCCGGAGGGGATCCCGGGTCATGGCCCGGATATGGTGGCCACGGTCGAGCAGGCGGGGAGCCAGCCGGCCGCCGATGTACCCGGTCGCCCCGGTGACGAGGATGCGCATGCAGGTTAGCTGCCCTGGCAGGTCTCGCCGTACCCTGGCATCCGGCCGATCTGCCGTCGCTGTGCCTGGGAACGCCTCGAACAGGCGGGGACGCCCGGGCAGAGGACGCCCGGGCAGAGGACGCTCCGGGCGGGTGCCGTCAGGCCGAGGCGGCCTCGGTCACGTCGGTACTCAGGTAGGCCGACCAGCGTGGATCCATCCGACGGGAGCCCAGAATGCGCCAAGCGGCTCCGCTCGGCGCCCGTGGCGCCGTGCGGAGCCGCCAGCCGAGATCAGCGACGGCCAGGTCGGCTTTCAGATGGTTGCAGCGGCCACAGGCCGCCACGACGTTCTCCCACGCATGCGGGCCCCCACGGGAGCGTGGAATGACATGATCCAGTGATGTTGCCGGAGCATTGCAGTACACGCAGCGATGATGGTCGCGGGCCAGCACACCCTTGCGGGTCAGCGGGATCTGCGAGCGGTACGGCACCCGGACGAAACGCGCTAACCGGACCACGATCGGGACATCGACGGAGGCCGTCGCGGACCGAAGAACCTGCCCGGCCGATTCGACCATGACGGCCTTGTCGGTCAGGACCAACACCAGCGCGCGCCTTTGCGACACCACGCACAGAGGCTCGTACGTGGCATTGAGAACCAGCGCCTCTGCCACGCGCCGACCTCCTGCCCACCGAGGGCCCTTTGCGGGCCGTTCTGCCCAGCGTCTCCGGTGACAATGGACAGTCAACCTTCTTCTGCGGCAGAACGCGAGCCTGTTTGCATGGTCATCGCCTTTCGTGCCGTGGCGCTGCACATATCTCATGGCCTTTGTCACATACAGGCGACCATTTTGTGGCCGCATCAATACGGAAAGTGTTTTTTCGGGTGTGATGGGAGACCTGGCCGGGTTGGGTCGGAGAGTGGTTGGGTCGGAGCGTGGCTGTCCGCCGACCGGATCGGGGCCCCCACCGCCGGGCCACCGGCATGGGTGAGACTGATCTGCGGCCGCCGCCCGCGCCGCCGTGAGCGCGGGAGGGCCGGTGACCTCGGCCTACTCGAGGAACTTCGAATGATCGCAATCGACTGGAAGGATGATCGACGCCGTGACGCCCGCCCCGTCCCTGCTGGCTCAGCCTCTCATCCCGTCGCTGGGAATGCTGCTGTCCGCCTCGCCGTCACCCACCGAAGTGCCGGGCCCGACGTCCGGGCTGACGACGCCCACTCCACTGCCCTCGCCGAGCCCGTCGGTGACCTCTGACCCGCTGGTGTCCCTGGAGGGCGTTGCGACCGCGCTGCGGGACGCCTGCGGGACCGATCCGGGGCTGCTGTGCCGCACCGTCTACGACATTACCCACAGTAATTATCTTGCCTCCGGGGCTGAGGTGTTCCTCGGTACCCCGATCCGCATCGCGCTCATTCTGGTGATCGCGTTTGTGGTGCGGGCGCTGCTGCACCGGTTCATCCGGCGCACCACCGACATCGGACACGCCACCGAACGGACCGGTTCCGGCAGTTGGGGCGGGTTGTTCCGGGGTTCCCGCGCCGGCTCTCTGCTGGGCGCGTTCGGCGATCCGGCGGTGCTGATGGAAAGGCGCCGTCAGCGTGCGGCGACGGTCGGTTCGCTGCTGCGCAGCGTGACGTCCATCTTCATCTTCGGCCTGGGCTTCCTCAGCATCCTGGGCGAGCTGGGTATCAATCTCGCCCCCATCGTCGCCAGCGCCGGTGTGCTGGGAGTCGCGGTCGGTTTCGGTGCGCAGAACCTCGTCCGGGACTTCCTGTCGGGGATGTTCATGCTGCTGGAGGACCAGTACGGGGTGGGAGACGTGATCGATCTCGGTCCGGTCTCCGGTGCCGTGGAGGCGGTCAGTTTCCGGACGACCAGACTGCGTGACGTCGAGGGCACCGTCTGGTACGTCCGGAACGGCGAGATCACCAGGGTCGGTAACAAGAGCCAGCAATGGGCACGGACCGTGCTCGACGTTCCGCTCGACTACGACACCGAGGTCGCCACCGCTAAACGGGTGCTGGCCCGGACGGCGAACGAGCTCTGGGCGGACGCGAAGTGGAGCAGCCTCATCCTCGCCGAGCCCGAGGTCTGGGGGATGGAGACCATGACCTCGGACGGTTACACCCTGCGTGTCGCCATCAAGACCCAGCCGCTCAAGCAGTGGGAGGTCGCGCGCGAGCTGCGTGAGCGGGTCCGGACCTCGCTTGGCGCGGCCGGGATCGAGCTCGGTTCCGTGCAACGCAGTGAGGTGACCATGGTCAACGACGACGAGGAGACCGCCGGGAGCCGTGCGGAGGACGACGCGGATCCGGATGCCGGGGTCGGCGGGGGTGCCGCGGACGCTCAGGGGACGGATCTGCCGCGGGCACGGATCGACCCGCCCGCCCCCGACCCGTCGCGGTTGAGGGGATGATCTGGGCGTGCCGGTGGGTCTGGGCGGTCTGGGCGTGCTGGGCAGTCTGGGCTCACGGTGGCTGAAACTGTCCTGAGGATCGCGGTATGTCTTCCTGAGACCGGCCCCGCGCAGCACCATCACCGCGTCGGGTGAAGGCAGACTGGGGGCGTGCGGGTACTGGTGGTGGACGACGACGCGGCGGTCCGGGAGTCCCTGGAACGCTCGCTGCGGTTCGAGGGGTACGAGGTGGCCACGGCGGTGGACGGGGCGGACGCGCTCGGCGTCATCGGCCGCGAGCGGCCGGACATCGTCGTGCTGGACGTGATGATGCCCCGGGCGGACGGGCTGGAGACCTGCCGTCGGCTGCGGGCCCAGGGCGACGACGTCCCGGTGCTCATGCTGACCGCCCGGGACGGTTTGGCCGACCGGGTCAGCGGCTTGGACGTCGGTGCCGACGACTACCTGGTCAAACCGTTCGCCCTGGAGGAGCTGTTCGCCCGGTTGCGGGCACTGATCCGCCGGGCGGCGTTGGCCGCGCGGGTGCGGGCGGCCGGTTCGGACGGGTCCAAGGGGATCCCCGACTCGACGCTGTGCTATGGCGGGGTCTGTCTGGATCAGGCTAGCCGCCAGGTGACCCGCGGTGATCGGGAGCTGATTCTGACCAAGACCGAGTTCGAGCTGCTGGAGTTGTTTCTCGCCCATCCGCGTCAGGTGCTCTCCCGCTCCATGATCATGGAGCGGGTCTGGGGGTATGACTTCGGCCCGACATCGAACTCGCTGGAGGTCTTCGTGAGCTACCTGCGCCGCAAGCTCGAGGCGAACGGCGAGCCCAGGCTGTTGCACACCGTGCGCGGAGTTGGCTACGTGCTGCGTGAGCCGTCAGGGGACCGCGCGTGAGCAGTGCCCCCGACCAGGGGGCCGCGCCATCGCCGTGGTGGCCGCAGCCGTTGACGGGTCGCCCGGCAGCGGGGCAGGTGGCAGCGGGGCAGCCGGCAGTGGGGCAGGTGGCGGTGAACGGGCGCGCCGGCCGGTTGGACGGGTTCGCGCGGCGCGTCCACCCGGGACGTCACTCCAGGATCCGGTTTTCCTCCCCGCTCGGTCAGCTGACATTGCGGGCTCGGCTCGCCCTGCTTGTCGGGATGGCGGTGGCTGCCGCCGTGACGGTCGTCGCCGGGGTGTCGCTGGGGGCGACCAGCATCGTGCTGAACCAGGCCATCGACGACCAGCTCGTAGAGCAGGCTGAGGCGTCGGCGCACACCATCCAGACCAGTCCGCTGGGGCTGGAACTGCAGGCGTTCAGCTTCGGGCTGGAGGGCCAGTTCCTCGATGCCGCCGGCAATCCGCTGGAGAACGCCGTCTCGTCCTGGAACAGCATGCGGATCCCGGTCGACTCCGCCGACGCCGAGGTGGCCCGGCGGGAGCGGGCCCAGAACCTGCGCACGATCGCCGTCGACGGGCAGTCCTACCGGCTTGTCACGGTTCCGCTGCAACGTCCCGCGTCCGGCGGTGCATTGCAGCTCGCCCGGCCGACCACCGACGTCGACCGGACCCTGCGCGATCTCGCGCTGGTGCTGCTCGTCGTCGGGATCGTCGGGGTGGTCGGCTCGGTGCTCGCCGGACAGATCGTGGCACGTGCCGCGCTCAAACCCGTTGACGCCGCGGCCGCGGCCGCCGAGGAGGTCGCTCGCACCCAGGATCTGTCGGCGCTCATCCCGGTGACCGGATCCGACGAGATCACCCGGCTGGCGGAGAGCCTCAACAGCATGCTGCGCGCGCTGGAGGCGTCCCGGGCCCGCCAGCGCCAGCTCGTCGACGATGCCAGCCACGAGCTGCGCACCCCGTTGACGAGCCTGCGCACGAACATCGAACTGTTGCTGCGCGCCGAAGCGAACCCGCATCGCGCGCTGCCCGCGGCCGACCGTGAGGCGCTGCTGCGCGACGTGGGCGCGCAGATGCGCGAACTGTCCGGCCTCGTCAGTGAACTGGTCGAGCTCGCCCGGGACGAGGCGCCCACCGAGGAGGTGGAACGGCTCGATCTCGCGGAGATCGTGCGAGCCGCGGCCGAACGGGCCCGGCGCCGCGCCACCGGCAAGGGCGTCGGCATCGAGGTCGACGCGACGTCCTCGACGGTCGACGGGCGGGCGAACATGCTCGAACGGGCAGTCACCAACCTGCTCGACAACGCCGTGAAGTTCTCGCCGCCCGCCTCCGTCGTCCGGGTCGGCTCCCGGGACGGCGAGGTAACCGTCGCGGATGACGGACCGGGCATCGCGCCGGAGGACCGCGCGCAGGCGTTCGACCGCTTCTACCGGGCCACCTCCGCGCGGGGCCTGCCCGGATCCGGGCTCGGCCTCGCGATCGTCGCGGATGCCGTGCACACCCACGGGGGTACCGTCACCGCGGAGAGCTCTCCGAGTGGCGGGGCGTTGCTGCGGATGCGGCTGCCGGTCGTCGACGACCCCGGTCCGCTGGGCCCGGCCACCGCACCGGGCCCGGAGCCGAACCCGCCGGGCGGCGCCGCTCCGCCTCCGGACCGCGCGGGCGAGAATCTCAGGTCGTGACTTCCGACTGCCCCGCCGTGCCCACCGCATCCGCGCCCGCGTCCCCCGCGCCCGCCACTGGTCCCACCGCCCCGGCGGGACCGCAGCCCGCCGGGGCGCCAGTGGTGGACCCCGCCGTCGACCAGGTCCTCGCCGAACTCGCCGCGGTGTCCGGTGTGGCGACGTCCTACCTCGGGGCCGATGGTGTCCCGGTACAGGTTGCGCCGGACACCGTCCGGGCCGTCCTGCGGCTGGCGGGGGTCGATCCGACGGATCCCGCCGCGGCGCTCGCGGCGGCGCTGGAACGGCCCTGGCGACGCCGGGTGCCGGCCTGCGCCGTCGTCGTCGCCGCAGCACCGCGCCCGGTGGTCGTTCACACGCCCGTGGATGTCATTCCATACGCCGAGCTGGAGCTCGGCACCGGCGGCCGGGTCGTCCTCGATCCCCCTGGCGCCCCCCTGGCCGAGCGGGTGCTCGACGGCGTGCCCTGGGTCGCCCGGCCGATCGGGCTCCCGGCGGGCCTGCCCCTGGGGGACCACGTGCTGCACGTCGACGCCGGAACCGAGCGGCATCGCTGCCAGGTCGTCGCCGTGCCGGCCGCGGTGCCCGGCCCCGCCGCCCTCGCCCCGCCGGCCCGCGCCTGGGGCTGGGGCTGGATGATCCAGCTCTACGCGCTCACCTCGGCGTCGTCCTGGGGGATGGGGGACTACGGCGATCTCGCGACGCTCGCCGACTGGTCGGGCCGGGCAGGTGCCGGCGTGCTGCTGGTGAATCCGCTGCATGCGGGTGCGCCGACCCTGCCCGTCGCGGCGTCCCCCTACTCGCCCGCGAGCCGCCGTTTTGTCTCCCCGCTCTACCTGCGACCGGAGCGGACGCCCGAGTACGCTCGGGCCGATCCCGCCACCCGGTCGGCCGTTGACGAGCTCGCCCGCGGCGCCCGCCGCGACGGTCGGCGGGACGGTCTGCTCGATCGGGACGCGGTGTGGCGGGCGAAGCTGGCCGCGCTGGAACTGCTCTTCGAGGTCTTCCGGCGCGGCGGCGAGCAGGTGGCATCCGCCGAGCCGGCCGGGTCCGACCTGATCGATTTCGCGACCTGGAGCGCGCTCGCTGAGCGGTACGGCCCGGACTGGCGGACCTGGCCGGCGCGTCTCGCTCATCCGGGCGCGCCCGCCGTCGCCGAGGCGAGGGCGGAGCTGGCCGACCGCGTCGCCTTCCACATGTGGCTCCAGCATCGCTGCGACCAGCAGCTCGCCGCGGCGCAGGCCGCCGCCCGGGCCGCCGGGATGGCCGCCGGGATCGTGCACGACCTGGCCGTCGGCGTCGATCCGGGCGGTGCGGACGCCTGGGCACTGCAGGACGTTCTCGCCGTCGGCGCGAGCGTGGGGGCCCCACCGGACACCTTCAATCAGCAGGGCCAGGACTGGGGGCTGCCGCCGTGGCGGCCGGATGCCCTGGCCGAGGCCGGGTACGCGCCGTTGCGTCAGATGGTTGCCTCGGTGCTGCGCCGCGGCGGCGGGCTGCGGGTCGACCACATCCTCGGCCTGTTCCGGCTGTGGTGGATTCCGGCTGGGGCGGGCGCCGCTCACGGGACGTACGTGCGTTACGACGCCGAGGCGATGCTCGGCCTGCTCGCGTTGGAGGCCGCCCGCGCCGGCGCCGTCGTCGTCGGGGAGGATCTGGGTACCGTCGAGGCGTCGGTGGCGACGACGCTCGCCCGCCTGGACGTGCTGGGTTCGACGGTGCTGTGGTTCGAGCAGGACGCCGAGGGCCGGCCGTCGCCGCCGACGGCGTACCGGGCGGCGACGATGGCCAGCCTCACCACGCACGACCTGCCCACCGCCGCCGGCTACCTCGAGGGCGAGCACGTGCGCACCCGCGCCCGGTTGGGGCTGCTCGGGCGTTCGGAGGAGGCCGAGGCGGCCGGTTGGCGAGCCGGGCGGGACGCGTTGGTCGAGCTGGTGCGATCCGAGGGACTGGTGGATCCGGCGGGCGCAGCGGCGGGCCTCGGCGGACGGGGGAACCCCGGCGGGAGCGGCCGGCCGGAGTTTGACCCCGCCCTCCGGGAGGAGTTCGGCCCCGCCGTTCGACAGGAGATCGTTTTCGCGCTGCACCGGCTGCTGGTGCGGTCTCCGTGCCGCATCGTGCTCGGGTCGCCGGGTGACGCGCTGGGCGACCGGCATCAGCCGAATCTGCCGGGCACGACCGATGCCTATCCGAACTGGCGGCTCCCGGTGACCGACTCCGCCGGTCGGCCGGTTACGGTGGAACGCCTGCTGACCGATCCGGACGTGCGCCGGCTTGGCGAGCTCCTCGCCCAGGCCCGGGTTGCTCAGGTCCGGGTTGCTCAGGTCCGGGGCGCGTCGTCCACCGGTGCGGCCCCC
>NZ_CDWRCM010000054.1:0-13661 GCF_977927585.1 Frankia sp. CcWB2
GGCGGGGACCGGCACCGGCGAGCGGGCAGGTGGCCAGCCGGGCCAGCCGGGCCAGCCGGCCGGCGTCGGGTGGCCCTGGCCGGTCAGCGGGGGCGACGGGCCGCCGCTGGTCTGCGAGCCGTTCCTGGCCGAGCCGCCGGCGCAGGACCTGGTCGGCGTCCAGGGCCTGCTGGCCCGGATGCGCGACCTCGCCGCCCGGCTGCGGGTGGGGGAGTGCCACTACCTCGGCCGGTTCGCGCTGAACTGCGTGACGATGATCGCGGTGCGGGCGCACACGGTCGGCATGGAGGGTGTCCGCAGCACCGCCACCACCCAGGTCAGCGTCCGCCACGACGGCCGCGGCAACAACGGCTACCTCGACGTTCGGCCTGGCAGCACCCCGGAGTTCGCGGCGCTGCGGACGCTCGCCGGTATCGCCACCGACCTGCACCGGTTCGCCGACGACCTGATGGCCGCCTACCAGGAACCGGAGAACCTCCGGCTGGTGAAGGTGCGCCCCGGCGGCGAGCCGTACGCCGGTGGCTGGGCCTGGCGCTTCTGGTCGGAGCTGTCGGAGTCCCTGCTCGACGCGTTCACCCTGCTCTACGCCGAGACCTGCCGGGTGCTGCTGCTACAGCAGCTCCGCTCCTCCCGCCACGGCATCGACGGGCGCCGCGGCGCCGGCTTCGAC
Organism: Frankia sp. CcWB2; assembly: GCF_977927585.1. NCBI lineage: Bacteria > Bacillati > Actinomycetota > Actinomycetes > Frankiales > Frankiaceae > Frankia > Frankia sp. CcWB2. Next base: position 671 of record NZ_CDWRCM010000054.1, read on the forward strand.
GCCACCGCGGCGGCCTTCTCGTCCACCCTGGCCATCCTCGGCGAGTCGGTCGTGGTGGTGACCACACTGCGGCACGCGATCACGCACTCCGAGGCCGTGCTCGTCACCGGCTCGGTCCGCGACGTCCTGTCGGTCAGCCAGACGATCCCAGCGGGCGACGGGATGATGTTCGTCGAGCTGCCGGCGCCGATCCGGTCCGTCCCGCCACGAGTGCTGGCCGTCGCCGGTGACGCCCTCATCGAACGCCGCGGTGGTGACCGGGTGGTGCGGTTCCGGGACCGGGTCTGGACCGCCGCCGATCTGGACGCCGAGATCAACCTGCGGCGGGCGGTGGTCAACCAGGTCGACCCGCTGTTCCTGCAGATCGGGGACCTGGAGCCGCTGTACGCCCGGGCCCAGCGCGAACCGGCGTTCGTCGAGGAACACCTGCGGAGCCTGCTCACCCAGATGTCCGAGGCGAACGCCCGGATGCTGGCGCAGGCATCCGACCCGGCGGAGGGCGCCTACTTCGCCGTGGCGGCCTCGCAGTACGTCTGGCGCGAGGGCGGCGCCGACCGGCGCGGGCTGCGTTTCCAGCTGCAGGGCATCCACGCGTTGGCGGACGAGCAGCTTCGCACCGCGGCCCGCAACGACCGTCTCTACGTGCTGGGGATCAACCGGGCGGTGGGCCGCAAGGCCGCCCTCGACGACCTGCTGGTCATCGCCTCCACCGCGGGGATCATTGTGCTCGGCCTGCTCTGCGCTCCGCTGGGCGCTGTCGCCGCCGGAGCGATCACCGGCCTGGCCGGCCTGGCGCTGACCGCTGGTGATCTCGTCGAGGCCGACCGCCAGAGGGACCTGTACCGGGCGCTGGAGGACCCGGAGCTGTTCCATCGCTGGCAGGAGGTACAGGTCGCGCAGCTCATGGCCGCCCTGAGCGTCGCCTTCAGCGTGTTCGACGTGGTCGCGGTCGGGCGCGGCGCCCGGGCCATCGTGGCCAGCGCCCAGCACGGCCTGCGGGTCGCCGAGCGGGCGGGCCTGGCGGCGGGAGCCCGGTCGGTCGCGCGCAGCGGCCGCCGCGAGGTGCTGCGCGGCATGACCGAGCAGGTGCTGGCGCAGGCGGTGCGCCAGGCGGTCACCGACACTGCGGTGCTGGCCGTGATGTCCCTGGTCCTGCCCCGGCTGATCACCCCGGTGCTGGTGCCCTGGATCCGCCAGCAGGCCGTCGACCACGGCATCTTGGCCGAGGTCGACGCGGCCCTCGGCCCGCTCGCCGCCGGCCTGCCGGCACCGGCCCCGTGGCGGGTGGACCGGTGGTGGGCGGGGCACCAGCGGACGATGGGGAACGATGACCATCACCCCCGGGCTGCTCTCCGGCGCCCTGAGCCGCGCCGCCCGCGAGCACGCCGCCACCCTGGAGGCGCTGCAGCGGGCGCTCGACATCGTCTCCGGGCAGCGCCCAGCGGTGCTGCGGGTGGAGGCGCTGGCCGAGCGTGTCGTGCTCGCCTTGGCGCACCACCACGAGAGCCGGGTCGCGGGCACGCTCAGCCGGCTGGAGGAGTCGCTGGCCCGGCTGCTGGACGACGTCGAGGACCTGCGCGCCGGTGGCCGGGCCACCCGCCAGACCGCGCAGCGCCAGGCCGACCTGCACGTCCTAGCCGACGCCATGGAGCAGCTGCAGAACTTCGAGGAGGCCGTCCGTCACGACCTGGACCGCGGCGAGCTGCCCGAGACGGCGGCGGCCGTGTTGCGGGAGGCGTTCGATGCCCTACCGGCGCCCGCCGCCGCGACCGCCGGTAGGGCATCGCGACCGCGTGGCCGGGCGGCGGGAACCGGCACCCGCGCAGGTGCTGCGGCGACTGGGACGGTGGCGACCGGACGCGCGGCCACACCGGCCGCGAGCCCGGCTGCGGGCGGCCCATCGACTCCCCCGCCGGGACGACGCGGTGGCCGGGTGGCGGCACTCAGTCCTGAGGAGCAGGCCCGCGCCGCGGCGGCCACCGCCCGCGACGCGCTGGAATGGGCGCACCAGCTGCGGGAGGCGTGGAGCCGCGGCCTGACCTTCGAGCCGGAGTCCCGCCACGCCGTCCCGCTGGGCTGGCCGGACCACCCGCTGCTGGTGGCGGAGATGCGCCGGCTGGACGACGCGGTGACCGCGTTCCGGTCCGGCCGGCGACCCGGCGTCCCGGTCAGCCAGGCGGAGGCGACCGCCCTGCGCGAGGTGGTGCATCGGGCCAACGAGGTGCTCCGGTCGTTCGGCCGCCGGTTCGAGGTGCTGCACGGCGGCAGCGAGCGGATCCCGCCGACCCGGCCGGTGCCCCCGGCCGCGGAGGCCGCGCTGGCCCCGGGGTCGCCGGGGGCACTCGCTGTCGCGGCGCGTCGGCGGGTCGCCGCGCTCACCGCCACCGCATCGCCGTCGCACCTGTTCGACGCGCTGGAGTTCGCGCCGCTCGACGTGACCGCCTCCGGCGGCCTGGGCGCCCCGCTGGCCCGGGACCTGCCCGGCATCGGCCTGGAGGCGCTGGCCCTGACCCCGGAGCAGATCCGCGCGCTGCCCACCAACCCGCCCTGGCTGGCCAGCCGGCTGGCCGCAGCCGTCGAGGGCTGGGAGCGGGCGCACCTGGTCGGGCCGGGCTTCGGCGGCGAGCTGTTCGCCGGCCTGATGCTGGCCCCGGAGGGGGTCAACCAGACCGCCCAGAACCGGATCATCGAGGAGGCCCTGCGGGTGGCCGCCACCGTGGTCGCCGACCCGGAGGTGACCGTCCGCGCGGAGGGCCGGCGGCTGGCGGTCCCGCTGCGGGACGGGTCCTTCGAGTTCGTCGACGTGCTGCACCGGGTGACGTACGACCTCGACCAGCCCAGCGGGGTGCCGCTGCTGTTCGTGATCGAGGTCCAGCCGGACGGCCACTGGCGGGTCACCCAGAACGACCTGCCGCCGGGGTCGTTCCGGGGCGACGCCCCGACCTCGGGGACGAGGTGACCGGACATGCCCGAGTCGAGCTTCGTGACCTACGGCCGGATGCCGTCGGCGATCCTGTCCGACGGGGTGCTGGTGATCCCGCTGTGGGTGGTCGGCGCCATGTCGATCAGCGAGAGCTACCAGCTCCCCCCGGTCGGATCCACCGGTCACCGGGCGGTGGCCCAGGTGCACGACGACACCATCACGATGACCGCGTCCCTGGTCGGCCCCGAGCGGTTCGCCTGGAAGCTCGGCCTGGAGCAGCTCGCGGAGGCCAGCAAGCGCGGGTCGGCGCTGGGTGCCTTCACCGGCGGCAAGGTGGGTGGGCTGATCCTGGTCACCACGCTGACCATCCGCACCGACATCCAGGTGCAGAGCTTGTCGTTCTCGGTCAGCGCCGCCAAGCGTGAGGTGATCGACGTCCAGCTCACCCTGGCCCACCTGCCGCTGCCGTCGCTGCTGGGCAAGCTGCTCGACGTCGCCGCCGTCGGCGTCGGCGCGCTGGTCGACGTGGTCAGTGTGAGGCGTTGTCAGGTGAAGCACGGTCAGGTGAAGCACGGTCGGTTGAAGGAGGACACGATGGCCCGGCTCAGCCCGGTCGTGGTGCGCACGCTGGTGCCGCCGGCGCCGTCCGCGGCCGCCGCGCCACCGCCCGGGTACACCCTGCTGGACACCACGCTGAGCCAGGGCCTGCCGGCCCGCTTCCCGCTCAGCGCCCGGCTCACCCTCGCCCTGGTGCTGCCCACCGGGCTGGCCCGCCCGTGGCTGCGCGCGGACCCGGCGACTGTGGTCTCGACCAGCGAGGAGCCACCGCCCGACGGTGCCAGCCGGCGGCCGGGGCTGGCCGACGCCGCCCGCCCCCCGATCCGGCTGGTGCTGGTCGCCGACGGCCGCCGGGTGTCCGAGGTCCCCCTGGTCCGGGGCGCGGAGCGGCTGCTGCCGGCCGACCCCGGCCGGCCCGCCGAGATCGCCGTCCGGCCGCTGGGCTGGCGGGTGACCGCGGGCGCGCTGGTCGGCCCGGGCACGTCCGGGTCCTGGCTGCGGCTAGCCTGGCGCAGCGTCGGCACGGCGCCGGACTACCCGCCGCGCCCGCCGCGCCGTCCGGGGGAGCCGTCGCCGGCGCACGCCGTCGGGTTCGGCCCGTCGGTGCCGGCAACCGCGACCCAGGAGTGGCGATGAGCCTGCTGACCGGCTTAGGGACCGGTGCGCTGACCGGGAACCACCCGGGGTACGTGGTCACTTTCCACGAGGTGGACGCCGCGGGCGGCGTGACCGACCCGCCGGCCATCATCCTGCACAGCGACGCCGTCGAGGCGGAGATCTCCGCGCCGCTCACCGGCGACATCCAGAGCGGCTCGGCGACGGTCGCGTTCGCCGGGCTGACCGACACCGACCACCAGACGCTGGCCGCGCGTACCGCCGACGGCGCGGCCCGGCTCGCCGTCGCCCGGGTGCACCTGTTCTGGCGGGACACCAACAGCTCGGTTGGCGGGTACCTGACCAGCCTGCTCGGCATCGGTGCGCTGACCGCCGGGCTGGGCTCGGCCGGCGCGTCCGGGGACACCCTCGCCCCGGTCCGGGTGGCGGAGCTGGCGGTGACCGGGGTGTCCCGGCGGCGCGGCAGCCGCCGCTACGAGACTGTCGTCACCGGCACCGAGCGGGTCGCCGTCGCGACCACCACCCGGCTGCGCGAACCGCTCAGCGTGGACGGCCTGGAGACGGCGGCCCGCCGGCTGGCTGAGCTGGCCGGGGTGCAGGCGGTCACCCACCCGGTGACCCCGGCCGACCCGGCGGTCCGGCCCGGCGAGATCCGGTTCACGGCGGCCCGCGGCGAGCGGGTCCGGGAGGCGCTGGTGCGCCTCGCGCGGCGTTGGGAGCTGGCCACCGGCCGCCACGGGCGGGGCCTGCTGCTGGTCCGCGACGGCGCGCTGCACGTCGGCGTCCGCCCGATCCCGCTGCGCGGCGACCCGCCGGCGCTGACCCACCCGACCGGGCTGCTGTCGGTCGAGGCGCTGCCTGCCCTGGTGCTCGACGCCGGCGCGGACGGCGGCACCGAGCCCGCCCGCCGCGACCAGTGGCTGGTCCGGCTGCGCGGCCGCCCCGACATCCGGCCCGGCGACGTGGTCACCTTCGACCCGCCGCCAGGGTGAGGGCACGGTGCAGCCCAACCTGGCCTCCGCGCTGCTGGGCGCCTTCGCGGCGCCGCTGACCGGCCTGCTCGGAGAGGGCACCGGCGCTCGCGGGTACGTGACTGGGGTCACCCACACGCTCAGCTGCTCGGCCGGCTTCCTCACCGAGCTCACCTGGTCGGCCTGGCCGCCGGCGAGGACGGCTGGGACCGGCGTACTACCCCGGCCACGGCCGGCGCGGTGACCGGCGACGGCGCCCCGCCCACCGACCATCCCGACCCGGTCGTCGCGCTGCGCGCACAGCTGGAGGACGGCATCCAGCGCCGGCTGGCCACCCTGGAGGTCGCCGAGGTGGGTGAGGTTCGGGCGCACCGCCCGGCCGCGCAGGGGGATGCCGCCGCGCAGCGGGTCACCCTGTGGCAGGGCACCACGCCGGCGTCCGACGGCGCCGGGCACGGTGCCGTCCGGCTGCCGGTCGACCGGGCAACTCCGCTGGAGAAGACGAACGTGCCGTACGCGACGCCGTTCGCCTGGGGCCGCTACGGGCTGGTGGTGCCGCGCTACCCCGGCACCCGGGTGGTATCGGTGCATCGGCACGGGCAGCCGGACGACCCGGTCGACGTCGGCGCGGTGTGGCCGGACGGTGCGGGGCCCGACGCCCAGGCCGGCGACTGGTGGCTGTCGCTGCCAGCGGAGGTCCCGCCGGGGGAGCGTGCCTCGCTGCCCGCGGCGGCCACCCCGGTCCCACCGTCCGGCAAGGCCACCAACGACCTGGTGGACGCCGACGGCCACCGGGTGATCGAGGTCGGCAACCTGCGGCTGCGGATCGGCCCCGATGGCCTGGCCCCGGCCGGCACCAGGCCGACGCCCGCGCCGGACAAGGTCGTGCTGTCGGTGGAGCACTCCGACGGGACCACCCTGCTGGAGTTCACCGACTCCGGTGACGTCCGGCTAGTCGCGAAGGGCACGCTGACCCTCGCCGCGGCCAGCGTGGTCATCAAGGCCACCCAGCAAGACGTCGAGATGTCCGGCAAGAACGTCAAGGTCAGCGTCGACGAGCAGATGAAGGTGGAATGAGGATGCCGGCAGTGATCACGACCGGGGCCACGGTGGCCTGCTCGCTGCAGGGCCAGGTGGTCGTCGCCAACTCCGGTCCGGTGAAGCTCCTGGTGGGCGGCGAACCGGTGGCGCTGCAGTCCGGGGTGTCGAGCTGGACCGTGCAGCCGGGCTCCTGCACGGCCACCAACCCGGCCGGCGGCAGTCCCTCGCCCTGCACCTCGGTGGCCGCGCCGACCGCGGGGGTGGCGACCAAGCTCGTGGTCGGCGGCGTTCCCGTGCTGCTGGAGACGCTGTCGGCGCCCAGCGTCGGGTCGGCGGTGCCGCCGCCCGCGCATGCGGTCAGCGTGCAGCGCACCTCCACCACCACGCTGCAGGCGGTCTGAATGGCAGCACGGGACCCCCGGGCCCAGGACGGCCCCGAGGCATCCGCCCTGCGGCGGCGGGTGCTCGGCTGGGGCCTGGCCAGCGAGCCGACCCAGCCGGGCCTGGACCTCGGGCGCGACCTGGTGCTGCGGCCGGCGCCGGGCCGGGGTCGAGACCTCGGCGTCGTCGAGGGCTTACCGAACCTGGTGCAGGCGTTGGAGATCGCGCTGACCACCGGGCTGGGCGACGACGTCTTCAACACCGGGTTCGGCTTCGACGGCCTGCGGATGCTGGCCGGCGACGTCGACCCGCTGCTGGTCCGGGAGGGGGTCCGGGTGGCTGTGGTGGACACCCTGCGACGCGATCCGCGGGTCCGCCGGATCATCGACGTGACCCTGGTGGACGAGCGCGGCGAGCCAGGTCAACCGGGCGACGTGGGCTCGCGGCGCACCGCCTCGGTGCGCGCCACGTTCGAGGCGGCCAGCGGCGACCCCCTGGCACTGTCCGTCGACGGGGTGGTGCCGGGTGTCTAACCCGACGCCGCCGGACCTGCCGCCCGTCGATGTCGTCGCCGTGGACGCCGCGGTGCTGCGGGCCACCGGCAGCGACGACGTCGGGGTGACGGCCGGCGGGTTCGTGCCCAAGCCGTTCACCCGGATCCTGGCCGAGAAGTTGGCCCTGGCCCGCGGCATCCTCGGCGAGGACGTCGACCTCACCTCGGCGTCCGTGCTGCGCAAGATCCTGGAGATCTCCGCCCTGGAGGATGCCCGCACCTGGGCGGCGCTGGGCGCCATGTTCGACAACAGCTTCATCGCCACCGCCACCGGCGAGGCGCTGTCCCTGCTGGGGGCGGAGGTCGGGCTGGCGCGGCCGTTCGGCGAGGCCCGCGGGCGGGTCACCCTGCAGCTGAACGGGACGCTCCCGGCCGACGTCGCCGAGGTGCGCATCCCGGCCGGGGCCCGGATGCTCACCCCCGGCGGGCACGACGCCGCCACCGCCGAGCAGGTGGTGCTGACCAGCGCCCAGCGGGTCGCCGAGGTGGCGGTAAGCGCCTTCCAGCCGGGGCCGGAGGGCAACCTGGACCCGCTGGTGTCCACCGTGACCGGCACCTTCCCGCAGCGGCTGGAGCGATGGAACCTGCTCGACCCCGCGCTGGCCGGCTACGCCGCCCTGGTGGCGCGCACCGACGGGCAGGTGACGGTCGGGATCACGCACAGTGCGCCGCTGACCGGAGGCACCCTGCGCTGGCCGGACGACCGCTACCGGGCGCTGCTGCTGCGGGCGCCGCGCAGGTCGCGGTGTCCCTGGTGCCCGGTGTCCGGCAGGTGCAGGTGCGCGACGGCCTGGGCGGCCTGGACCTGAACCAGTCGGTGTTCGGCACGCTGAGCTTCCTGGACGGGGTGTTCTCCACCGAGCGGGACATCACCAACCCCTTCTACCTGACCGTGCTGGTGGCCGAGACCCCGGCGGCGATCTGGGCCGGCCCGGGCGGGGTGCGGGAGGCCGTGCTGGCGGCGATCGAGGACGTCCGCCCGATGGGGATCTTCCCGTCGGTGGAGCGCGGCGACGCGGTGTCGGTGTCGCTGTCCGCGGATATCCTGGTGCGCGACGTGCCGTTGCCCAGCGGTGGCACCCAGGTGGTCAACGCCTCCCCGGCCGCCCAGGAGCTCAAGTGCCGGCTGTCGGAGCAGGTGCGCGGGTACGTCATGGGGCTGTCCTTCGGCGAGCCGGTGCGGGCGGCCGAGGTGAGCTACGCGCTGATGAGCGTTCCCGGCGTGCAGGACGTGCGCGACCTGGCCCTGCTGTGCTGGCCCGGGGACCTGGACGACGCCGGGGTCCCGGGGGCGGGGGCACGGTCCGGCTGGGCCCCGGCGAGAACGTCGTGGTGGGGCCGACCAGCATCCCGACCTACGTGGAACAGCTCGACGAGCTGCGGATCGCGACCCGATGACCCCGCACGACCCGATGACGGTCGCGGACCCGGACGGCCCGCGGTCGGCGTCCTTCGTCAACCTCGCCGACCACCTCACGGGGGTGCTGTCGGCCGGTGCCGCGCACGAGTCCTTCCCGCTGGACGACACCGGCACCGTCCGGCTGACCTGGGACCGCGAGCCGCTGGTGCTGCTCACCCTGGAGCGTGACCTGGAGCTCGACGAGCTGGCCGTCGAGGTCGGCCTGCCCGGGCCGGAGTCGGACGGCTCGGGCGGGCCGCAGGTCACGATCCCGGTCCGGTACGCGCCGTTCAGCGAGCGGGGGGGCGATGCTGCCGGTGTGGCCGTTCGTCTTCGCACCGGCGTTCGACCGGTTGGCGCTGCAGGTCAAGGCGCGGTGGGTAACCGCCGGCGGGCCGGCCACCCCGGTTGCGCCGCGCGAGCTGCGCGCCCTGCTGTCGGTCACCCTGGTGCAGGGCACGATGGGCCGGCTGCTGTACCTGATCGGTGCCGAGAAGGCCCGGCTGCGGTGCGCGGCACGGGAGGTCAGCGCGTCCCGGGCGGTGGCCAACGCCCGCCGCGCGGCCCTGGACCGGCACGGCGCCGACCTCGGGGCGGCGCGGTTCGGTGACCGGTTGCTCGGCCGGAGCGGGCTGCCGCCGCAGGTGTTCACCGGTCCCCGGACCGAGCCAACCGGGTTGGAGAACGACGAGGACTACCGCCGCCGGCTGCTGGCGCTGCGCGCCTTCTCGATGCCGACGCCGGCCGGCGTCGCCGAGGCCGTCAACGGCAGCGGCGGCCCGCAGGACAGACCGCGCGGATGGCTGGGCGAGCTCGGCGCGACCCGCCGGGTGCGGATCGTCGAGCAGGTGCGGCCGTACTCGGTCGGGCTGCTGCTGATGTCGGCGTCGCCGGCCGGCGAGGCGGCCGCGCGCGCCGCCCGGCTGGCGTTCCTGGCCCAGGTGCGGCGGGACCGGCTGGTGCTGCCGGCGTCGACCCCGGCCACCGACGAGGCGTACCGCGGGCGGCTGCTGCCGCCGGCGCAGCGGGCCGCGCTGGAGGCGCTGGGGTCGGCGCTGCGGGCCGGGTACTTCTTCGACGGCGACACCGCCGGCGCTGGCCCCCGGTCTGGCCCGTTGCCTGGAGCTGTTCGCCGCCTGCCGGGCGCAGCTTGGCGACCGCCGGCGGTGGAGCCTGGTGCGCAGCCAGGACCCGGCCGGCGGCAGCGCCTACGAGCTGGGACTGAGCGCCGACATCGTGGTCCCGGTTGACACTGAGGCGGTGTTGAAGGCGGCGCTGCTGGCGTTCCTGCCGGGTCGCGACCTGCCGGCCACGGTGCGCGACGCGCTCACCGCCGGCGCTGCGGCGGTACGTGCCGGCACGGGGGCGGTGCTGGCGCTGCTGCAGGCGTGCGGGGCGGCGACCGTCCGCAAGGCCGGCCGGGTCGGCACCGCGGTGAGCCACCTGGCGCTGGTGGACCTCACCGCGCCCGGCGGGCAGGACGTCCCGGTCGGCGGCCGGAGCCAGGTCGCCGGGCTCGGCGCGGCGGAGCCGGGGTCGGGACGGCCGCTGGTGCTGCTCGGCCGGGCGCACGCCGGCGGCCTGGCGGTCGCCGCCGTGGACGCCCGCGGCGGGACCCAGGTCCTTGCGCAGAACGGCTTCCCGCCGGGCGCCGAGGACGCCGTCGTGCTGCGTGAGGACTCCGGCGGGTCCGGTGGCGAAGGCCCGGGCGGAGGTCGGCTCGGCCGGGCCGTGCTGACCTACCCGGCCGAACGGTCGATCCTGGTCGTCGAGGTGACCAGGGGCGAGGATGGCCTGTCCATCGACGCAGTCGTCACCCGCGACCAGTTGCTCGCCTGGACACACGCGGTGCCGATGCGGCTGGCGGGCAGCAGCGGTCCCGTGCTCCTGCTGTACCACCGGACGACCGGCTCGCTGTCCGTGCTGGCGGTGGACGGCCCCAGCCTGGGCCGCTGGACGCACCTGGCTCCGGTGGCGGCGCCGGGCGGCGGCCACGACGACGTGCTCTGCTACGACAGCGTGAGCGGCGACCTCCACGTGCTCGCCCTTCGTCTCCGGCCGGACGACCGTGGGCTGGAGGTCACCGTCCGCTGGAAGCGGCCGGGGTGGCGGCCGGGGCTCACCCTGCTGGCCGCGCTGCCCGGCGACCAGGTGCTGGGCGTCGACCGGGATGCCGGCCGGGTGGAGCTGTGGTCGTCGTTCGCCGACGGTGTGCCGGTGCTCGCGGCGTACCACCAGGTGGGACGGCGGAGCGTGACCCACCTCGCGGCACTCTCCGGCGTTGACTCTCCGCAGAGCCCTGCCGTGTTGGCCTATGACCGCGCCCGCGCAACGGCGACCGTGTGGCCGGACCTCGGTCCGGGCGGCACGGTCCGACGCCCGGACACCCCATGGGAGGAGGCGTCGCCCTCCGCCGCGGTGAACGCCGGTCTCGGCGACGGTGTGGGCCGCTCCGCGCTTGACCTGGCCCTGGACGAGGCGCTGAGGGCGTGGCAGGCGGCTGGGCACCCGCCGTGGCAGGTGGTTCGGGGCAGCGAGCAGCGCGGGTCCTGGGAAGCCGTCGCGGCACCCGGCCTGGTCGCGGTGCTGACCGGGGCCGGGCTCGCGGTGGCCACCCCGGAGTCGGACTTCGCCGCGCAGGCCGTATCCGTCCCGGACTCCGAGGTCGCGACGCTGCGCATCGACCTGTCGATCGGGGCGCTCTGGCGTGCCGGCGACGGGGCACGGGAGGCCCTCGACCTGGTGCAGGCGCTCGCCGGGCACGGGCTGGCCGCGGCCGTGGCGTAGCGGTGCTGGAGACCAACCGCGTCCTGGTCGTGGTGTCCACCCGCGGCCTGCCGCTGGGCGGCCTCAACCTGTCCGGCCGGCGGACCTCCGGCGTCAGCTGGCACGCGCTGCCGGTGACCGGGCTGCCGGCCGCGATCGACTCCGGCGGCTCCGCGGCGATGGTGCGCCCGGCCGGCACCGGGATCACGCTGCTGGTCACCCTCGCCTACCGGAGCAGCGAGCTGGCCGACCCGTACCAGGTACGGCTGGAACTGCCGGCCGGCGCGACGCTGAACCTGGACCAGTACGAGTTCCTGATGAACGTGGTCGAGCGGACCGTGCCGGCCGGGATCCAGGCGAACACGTTCGCGATCCGGCGCCGCCACCTCGACGTGGACGGCGACGGGACCGCCGACCCGCTGCCGGTGACCACGGCCCGGGTGTTCCGCCGCTTCCGCCGGACCGGCGTCCGCCGCGGGTGACCGGATCCGGCGCGGGTGAACGTCGAGGAGGTCTTCAACCCCTTCGGCCGGCCGGGCCGGGCCCGTGGACCCCGGCCGGGCCTGCACGCGGCGCTGACCGCGCTGCTGCGGGACTCCCCGCGGCTGGTGCTGGTGCACGGGCCGCCCGTCACCGGCAAGTCGTCGCTGGTGGAGGAGGTCCTGCTCGACCTTGGCTGCTCGGCGGTGACGACCACCTGCGACCGGCGGTGGACGGCGGCTGAGCACCTGCTGGACGCGGCGGTCTCGCTGGCCGGTCTGGGCGCCGCGCCGGACGGCTGGGACGCCGTGACCCGGGCGGTGGCGCCGATGGGCGTGCGTGACTACCTGGACAACCTGCCGGGACGGCGCCGTGCCGGCATCCCGGGTGTGCCGGTGGGCCGGCTGGTGGGGCAGCTAGGCCGGGCCGGCCACGCCTGGGTGCTCGACGACGTGCACAAGCTGCCCGCGGACGGCTGGCAGGCGGTACTGGCCGCCGTTCCGGGCGGTCCGGGTCCGGTGGTGATCGCGGTAGGCACGGCGGCACCGGCCTGGCCGGGTGCCAGGCCGAGCGGTGCTGGGCCGAGCGGCGTCCCCGCCCTCGCGGTGCCACCGTTGTCCGCACCGGAGATCGAGGCCGGGCTGAGGGCCGGCTTCGCCGCCCTGGGCTTGGTCGTGCCGGCAGCCGTGGTGGCGGCGTGGGCTGCCGACCCCGGACTCGGGGCGGCGCGCTGCCAGGCGTTGGCCTACCAGGTTGCGCTGGCTGTGGGTGCCCATGCCCGGCCGCCGGGCGCGCCGGCGCGGACCGCCGTCGGCGAGGACCTCTGTGCCGCGGCCACCGAACGGTTCCGCGGCACGTGGACGTTGCGGTGAGGACCGGGCGCTCCCAGGCCCGGCGGGAAGGTGGACCCGTCAGTCCGGCCGGAAGGTGGACCCGTCCAACGACAGGAAGCTGCCGTGGGTGCTGCGGGCGACCACGGCGCCGGTGTCGAGGACGTCGATGCGCGTGGTGCCCGCGGAGCTGAAGACGCTGAAGATCTGCCGGGTGCTCGGCCGGTAGCCGGGTGGCAAGGTGAAGATCAGTGACGCGGCGACGGTGGCCTCCGCACCACCGGTCAGCGCCCCGCGCAGGTGGACCACGCCGGACCGGTCCTTCAGGTAGCCGGGCGGGTTGAATTGCAGGTCGTCGGTGGTGGTGGCGCGCCGCCAGGTGCCGGCCAGCGGCGGCGTGGTCCAGGCCTCGCTGAACGGGGTGTCGAGCCGGCGCAGCTCGGTACGGATCTCGCCGAGCAGGTCGTGCAGGTC
>NZ_CDWRCM010000054.1:13744-16178 GCF_977927585.1 Frankia sp. CcWB2
CGCCCGGACCCGGGCCAGCTCGGTCAGCGACACGCGGCCGTCGGCGCTCAGCCCGTCCAGGTCGCTCTCGATCCGGTGGAAGCGGAGGTTGAACCCCTCCTCGGCTCCGTTCCGCTCGGCCTGCACCGTGCTGACGCCGTCAAACCAGTCCTGGTGGTGGAAGCTGCGCGTGAACCTCGGCACCACGTTGGGGTCCTCGCGCGGGAACTCGGTCGTGTAGTCGAAAACCACCTGCGCCTCCACGCTCTCGTGATCCAACCTGCCGGTTCGCACGATACCGAGCCGGCCATGGCGATCAGGCCCAAATGACGGCCCGGGTCCGAGTCGCAACAGCCGAAGGTGTCCGGCAGCCGACGAGGGCAGGTCCCACTCGACAGGCTCAGGCGCCGCGCCGCCCGAGTAATGTGATCTTGGGTTACCTGCGCTCTGGTGGATGCGTTCGACGACAACTACGGGTGGGCGATGGCAACGGCGTTCGACGGGTGGGAGGCCGGCGCCACAGTCCGGATCCTGCCACAGATTTTCCACGTGTTCGGCGTCGGGTCCGTGCCGATGGCCGACGGCCGGGTGCTGGTCTTCGCGAGCGTTGCCGCACCAGGTACCGAGTTGGTGAGGTTGACCCCGCAGGGGCAGTCGGCGGGGCAACCGATCAGTCTGGAGTCGGACGACTTCGTCGGCACCGTCACGCCGCTCGTCCTGCCCGACGGGCGCCGGATGGTGGCCACCGGGACCGCTGTGAACGTCGAGGACGGCCCGCACGAGAGCCACACCGAGTCGCACATCCGCCTGTGGGCCGCTGACACCGGCCAGCAGGTGGGGCCGACCGTGCCCGGTCAGGGGCGGTGTATGACGCAGCTCAACCTTGCTGACGGCCGGCGGCTGCTGATCTTCGGCGAGGACGAGGGATCGGTCGTCCTGCTGGACCTGCCCGCCCTGTCCGTCGTCGCCCGGCTGCCGTGGCACCCCTTGGACCAGTTCGACTTGCTGAGGTGCCTGAGCGTCGTTCACCTGGACGGCAGGGCTCACCTGGTCATGGCCAGTGCCTTCGGCGCCCTGCGACTGTGGAGCATGGACTGGCTGACCGACGAGCACGCCCACATGACCGAGGTTGCGCGTGACGCCGGGGCGGAGCTGGGGGCGGCGGTGGTGGTGCCGGGTGCCGACGGCCAGCCGCTGCTGGCCCACAGCTTCGGCCGTCTCGTGGTGTTACGGGACGTGCGAACCCTCGATCCCGTCGGGCTGCCGCGCGTCCTGCCTGGCGGCGTTCGTGAGCTGGCCGCGCTGCCGCTGCGGGACGGGCGGACGCTGCTCGCGGCCGGCATCGACGGGGGGGACATCGTGCTGTGGGATCTTGCCAGTGGCCAGCAGGTCGGCCCCCCACTCGCCGGCCACGAGTCCGGTGTCACCGCGCTGGCCGCGGTCCCGATGCCGGACGGGCGCTCGATGCTGGCGTCTGGCTCCGTCGACAGCACGGTGCGGTTGTGGACGCCGGAACGGTCGGCGCCGGTCGCGCAGACCGTGACCGGCCACGCGGGTCCGGTGCTGGCGCTCGCCGCGGTGGGCGGGCTCGCCGGCGGGAATGCACCGCTGGCCTCGGCCGGCCAGGACCGTTCAGTGCGGCTGTGGAGGGCTGACGGCGAGCCGGTGGGTGAGCCGCTGCTGGGTCACACCGGGGCGGTGTTGTCGGTCGCGGCCCCACCCGGCAGCGCGACGACCGGTCCGCTGGTGGTCTCGGGGAGTGGGGACCGGACGGTGCGCCGGTGGGACCCGGTGACCGGGGTGGCGGTCGGGGCGCCGCTGACGGGCCATTCGGGGGCCGTGCGGGCGGTGACGGCCGGCGGGCAGCCCGGTCAGCCGCTGGTGGTCTCGGCCGGTGTCGACGCGACGGTGCGGCGGTGGGACGCGGCGACCGGGCAGCCGGTCGGCCAGCCCCTGCGTGGCCACGAGGGTGCTGTGCTCGCGGTCGTCACGCTCGTCGCCGGCGTCCCGATGATCGCTTCAGGCGGCGACGACGGCACCGTCCGGTTGTGGAATCTCCTGACCGGCGCGGCGCTCGGGCGGCCGCTGACCGGGCACAACGGTGCGGTACGCGCCCTGGCCGCGCTGGTGGTCGCCGGTCGGCCGCTGCTGGTCTCCGGCGGGGACGACGCGGCTGTGCGGCTGTGGGACCCGGTGGCGGCCACCGCGGTCGGAGAGTTGCGGGGTCACACCGCCGGTGTGCGGGCGGTGGCGGCCCTCGCCGGCGGTGGGGAGCCGCTGGTGGCGCCTGGAGGGGACGACCGGTCCATCCGGCTCTGGGACCCGGTGTCGTATACCCAGGTGGGTGCCGCGCTCGTCGACCACACTGACGGAGTTCGTGCGCTGGCATCCCTGCGGCTGGCGGACGGCAGCGAGAAGCTCGCGTCGGCCGGCGCCGACGCCACCGTCAAGCTGT
>NZ_CDWRCM010000054.1:16750-19422 GCF_977927585.1 Frankia sp. CcWB2
GGACCTTCTGACCCGGCGGGCCGGGCGGCGAGGCCGGCCCGTGGCACGGCGGATGGGTGCCACCTCATGGCATGGGGAAGGCTCCCGGTGCTGCTGGTCGGGTCCTTACGGCGACCGGGCCGGCGGGGTTACTGAGAGCTGCGGGGCCGACGGTTGACCTTGTCGCCCCGGTGACGGGGTGGGTCGAGGGGACGGTGCCATGTGCCACATGTTCGCGATGAGCAGTGGGCGCAAGCGGGTGAGCGCGACGTTCTGGCTGCTGGACGCCACGGACAGCCCGCGGGGGCGGGATGTCCGCCCGCCCGACGGGGCCGGCCTGGGCACGTTCGACGGGGACGGCGAGCCGTACCTGGCGAAACAGCCGATCGCGGGCCGCGCTGACACCGCCTTCGCGCGGGAGGCCCGCAACGTCCAGTCCACGACCTTCGTCGCGCATGTCCGCCATGCCTCCACCGGCGCGGTCGACCTCCGCAACACCCACCCGTTCGTCCAGGACGGCCGGATCTTCGCCCACAACGGGGTGATCGAGAACCTGGAGGCGCTGGACCTCGAGACCGCCCGTGACCAGCTCGTCAAGGCCGCCGGGGTCATCGAGGACAGCGTCATCGATCTGGTCGGGAAGATCGGCCGTGCCGTCCTGGCCCGGCCGATGCCCGACCGGCGACTACGGGTCAGCCCCCGCGTCGTCAAACGCGCGGTCTCCGTCTACGCCGCCAACACCGCCAGAGGCCGGATCCATGGCCACAGCTACAAGGCCACCCTCAGCATCGAGATCGTCACCGACGAAGCCTGGACAGCGGCGACCGCCGCCTAACGCCGATTTCCACGCAGGAGGTTCGGGGCAACCTCGTCAGGCGAAGTCGAAGTGCAGGGTCCGCCTGCTCCACCACGGGATGACCGTGTCGGGGATCAGCGGGGCCTGGGGTCAGGGGGCCTGGAATCCCGCGTTGGTCAGTACGGTGCTCGCCTTGTCGGACAGGATGAAGTTGACGAACGCGGTGGCGCCGGCGGCGTTGGGCGCGTTCTTCAGCGCGACGATCGGGTAGTCGTTGATCGCCTTGGCGGATTCGGGGAACTCGACGCCGTCCACCTTGCCCGCCGACGCCTTGACGTCCGTGCGGTAGACCAGCGCGGCGTCGACCTCACCGAGGGTGACCTTCGACAGTGCGGACTTGACGTCCTGCTCCAGGGTGACCGGGGTCAGGTTCACCCCGGCGGCGGCGAGCGCCTTCTTCGCGGTGGCTCCGCAGGGCACCTGCTCGGCGCACAGCGCGGCCTTCACCCCCGGCCTGGTCAGGGCGGGCAGGTCGGTGATGCCCTTCGGGTTGCCCTTCGGTACGGCGATGACGAGCTGGTTGCGGACGAAGACTTTGGGCGCGCCGACGTTGTCGCCGGCGTCGGTGACGGTCTTCATCGTGGCCGGGCTCGCCGCGGCGAACACGTCGGCCGGGGCGCCGGAGGTGATCTGCTGGGCCAGCTGCGAGCTGTCGGCGAAGGAGAAGGTCACCTTCGATCCGGGGTTCGCGGCCTCGAAGTCCTTGCCGAGCTGGGTGAACGACCTCGTCAGCGAGGCGGCGGCGAGCACCGTGACGGTCCCCTGTACTCCGCTCGCGGCGCTGCTGGCCGTGGCGGAGGGCGTCGCCGCAGCGCCGCCGTCGCTGCCGCCACATCCGGCGGTCGCGAGAAGCCCGGCGCCGAGTACCGCCAGGGCCGCCGTCTTCATCCTGCGAAATCTCACGTGTCCCGTTCCTCCACCCATTCACCCGTTGTCCTGTTTCCGCAGCCGCGGACCCTGTCGCTGAGCTAATCCGCAGATGCGAAACTCTGTGCATGATAGTTCCGCATCTGCACGGTGAACAGGCGGGTTGTTCCGTAGTGTGCCGATGCGCGGCCGGGGCCTGCGCCACGGCGACCGGAGCCCCGCTCGGCGGGCGGTGTCGAGAGCGGTGCCGAGGGCAGGGTCAAGAGCGGTGCCGAGCCGGTTGAGCCGGTCGTGCTCCTCGGGCAAGCCGCGGGGATGGCAGGCCGGGTTACGCGGCAGGACGTGGGTTACGGCGGGCTGGGTTACGGCAGGACGTGGAAGGTCCGGTCGTGGTAGATGAGCGGGGACGCCTCCGGGTCGGTGTCCGCCTCAAGGACCTGGCCGATGATGAGGAAGTGGTCCCCGGCCTCGACGGGTGGCCGGGCGGAGCAGCGCAGCCACGCCCGTCCCCCGTCGAGCAGGGGCTCGCCGGTCGGCAGCCTGGTCCAGCGGGTCGGCGAGGCGAACCGGTCGATCCCGCTGCGGGCGAAACGCCGGGCGACCTCCTCCTGCTGGGAGGACAACAAGTTCACCATGAAGGTCTCCGCGACCCGCAGATGGGGCCACGACGAGGCACCGGAGGAGATGGCGAAGACCACCATCGGCGGTTCGGCGGACAGCGACGCGAGCGAGGTCGCGGTGAAGCCGACGGGTCCCGTGCCCGCGTCGGCGGTGATGACGGCCACGCCGGCCGGATGGCCGCGGAAGACGGTTCGGAACAGGTCGCCGTCGACGGCGCGCGCCCTGAGCGGACCCTGGGTCTGGCGAAGCGAGGCCGTCATGCTGGATGCTCCCGAGGTTCAGGCGACGAGTGAGGGTTCAGGTGACGAGCG
This sequence comes from Frankia sp. CcWB2, assembly GCF_977927585.1. NCBI lineage: Bacteria > Bacillati > Actinomycetota > Actinomycetes > Frankiales > Frankiaceae > Frankia > Frankia sp. CcWB2. The sequence goes on from NZ_CDWRCM010000054.1 coordinate 19,385, forward strand.
CGCCGACGCCTTCCCGCCTCGGCGGATCAACCCTGCCG
>NZ_CDWRCM010000054.1:19816-22739 GCF_977927585.1 Frankia sp. CcWB2
GGTGGGTCGTGGCGCGGTGGTCTGTTTCCCGCCTTCCGGTTCCGGTGCTGTCGTCGGCCGATGATCCACAGTACGGCGCGAGCTGCCGACGAGACGAACGACCGAAGAGTCAGTCACCCGGAGGACATCAGTTACCGGGGGAACAGAGGTCGCTGTCGTTGTGACCGAAGTCGACGTGGTGGCGACGGCACAGCCGCGGCTGGTCGCGACCGGTTACATAACCGGACACCTGCGCGTCCGCCGTGTTCCACCGGGTCGCCGTGTCCCGCCGGGTGCAGTGCACTCTTCTACACTAAATCTATCTTAATGGTCGGCCAACGGGCCGATCAGACCACAGCCGGGCGCCGGACCGGCGGGGCGCCGCGGGTCGCCGTGCGGGTTTCGAACCAGCGGGCCAGGAACCGGGTGGACACGTAGGCCAGGGCGGCGGTCTGCGCTACCCCGACGAGGGTGCACCGGGTCGTCCGGGTGAGCCCCGCCGTCCCGACGGGCCCGCGCGTCAGCCGTCGGCGAGGGATCTCCGGTCCCGGCGCAGGGGATGATCGGGCGGGATCTCCACGACCACGATCGGGACGCCGTCCGGATCCTCGATCCACATCTCGTCGAGTCCCCACGGCTCACGCCGCGGCTCCCGGGTGATGACGACACCCGCCGCGTTCAACCGGGCGTGTTCGGCCGCCAGGTCACGCACCTGCAGCCAGAGCCGCGCCGTCCCCACCGGTTCCCCGCCCGCGCCCACCGGCCGTGCCGGGCGCGGCGAGCGCCCGGACACCTCCAGCAGGCCCTGGCCGAGGAAGAACACCAGCCCGGGTTCCTCCGGCGGCCCGAATTCGCGGTAGACCGCCAGCCCGAGGGTCTCGCGGTAGAAGCGGTGACTGCGTTGCGGATCCGTGGGCCGGAGCAGGATGCGGCTGCTGAGAACCTCCACCCGGCCAGTCTGCCCCGTCCGCGGACCGCCGTCGTCGACCACCGGGGGCGGTGACGGGGAGCAGGCCGCGGTCGGCTCCGGTTCCCCACGAGCGCGCGACGAGCGCGCGTAACGCGTTGACGGCCGTCCAGGTCCGGCGTCAACCGCCGCGCAGCGTCCTGGTGATCCCGGCGGCGACCGTCGTCGCGAGCGCCCAACCGGCGGCGATGAGGAAGTAGGCGAACCAGACCGTCGCGCCGCGCGGGGTGAAGTGCTGCTCCTGCCCGAAGTCGATGAGGGGCAGCAGCAGGTCGAGGGTGTAGACGGGGGCGCGGAAGGCCGACGCGGCGGTGTCGTCGACCGGCGCCGGCGGCCGTAGGTCGAACAGCACGCTGCCGGCCACCACCAGAAGCGCGATCCACGAGGCGGCCCGCACCGGGCGGAATCCGTATCCCACGAGCAGGTCCTGCAGGTGGCTCCATATCTTCGCCGCCGGCGCCAGAGTCTCGCGTCGATGCCGTTGTTTCGCGAGCAGAACCATCCGTGCGTCGGCGTCGTGGCCGTGAGCTGTTCGTACACCTGCGGCCGGTAGCCGCTGGGGTCGAGGCGCAGCCACTGCCGCCGCTCGTCGCCTTCCCCGAACGTACCGAGGCTGTCGTAGCGCAGCCCGTCGAGGCGCAGCACGGCGGGCCAGGTCGCCGGATCGTCGCGCAGCAGGCCGATCACGCCGTGGCTGAGATCCACGGCTCCCCGAGGCACCGCTGCCGGGAGAAGTACCAGCTCCCGGGTCGTGAGGTGGTGGGCGTTCAACGCGATCGAGCCGCTGTTGCCGGCGCTGTTGCCGGCACCGTGGCCTGGGCCGCAGTCAGGGCCGCAGCCAGGGCCATGGTCAGGGCCGCGGTCAGGGCTGTCGTCGCCGGGGCGCGCGCCGTCCAGGCGGGCTCCCTCCAGGCAGACCCGGCTGCCCACCTCGGCGTAGGCGATGCTCACCGTCCCTTGGGCGTGGAACCCCTCACAGCAGTTGAGCATTGCGGCGACCTTCAGGTCGAATGCCGCCAGCGCGGTGCTCGTGGGACTGCTCAGGTGGGCTCCCTCCAACCGCACCGATCCGCCCACGACAGCGTTGTTCAGCCTCAGCTCCCCGTCGCAGCGCAGGGCCGACAGGTACCGGCCGTCCGGTGAGGGGCCACCGAGGAGGTCGTCCTCGACGTGCAGCCGGGTTGCGTCGAGGGCGGAGCCGGGGCCCTCGACGCGGGCGCCGGAGAGCAGCAGCGCTCCGTTGATCCGGGTGCCGACCAGGATGACCGGTCCGCGGGACCGGCAGTCGAAGAGCCGGAGGTTGCCCTCGATGACGGCGTTCGACGCGAGGATTCCGCGGAAGTGCGTACCGGTGAGATCGAGCTGGCGGGTTTTCGCCCCGTACAGATTCACCCGATGGTCGAAGACGCAGTCCCGCAGCCGGACCGGACATCCAAGGACGCTGTGGGAGAGGTCGAGCTCGCCGACGATCCGGGCGCGGGTGAGGCGCAGCGCCGCCGACGGCCCAGGCTCGCCGTCGTCCGTCCCGAGCAGCAGATCGCGCAGGACGACCGCCCGGACGACCCGGTCCGCCCGGTCCGCCAGATCCACCCGGCGTCCCAGCGCAAAAGCATCCCGGATCTCCTGCTCGACGACGGTGAATTCCCGGGTGGTCACCGCCCGGCCGTCGCCCGACCGACGTGCGCCGAGTCGAGCAGGCCGGGGTCGGGGGAGACTCGGTGTGGCGCGCATCGAAGCGGCGTCGGGTCCATTCGCGAGGTTCGGGCCGGCATAGTGCCCATAATTGCCGGCTTCCTTGTCCTGCGGCAGGCTTTGGCGTCCGATGAGGTCCGGCCGGCTACCTGCCGCGGCAGCCCAGGGCGATGCCGCGATACCCGTGGGATGACACGCCCGTGGGATGTTGTCGGGGGTGTGGAGGATGCTCGGCAGGCCGGTCCGCGCCCAGGTTCCCACGGCCCGGTCGTTCCCGCTCCCGGC
>NZ_CDWRCM010000055.1:0-6659 GCF_977927585.1 Frankia sp. CcWB2
CGGAAGACAGAGCTAGAACCCCAGGATGGGGGCGTAGGCCGAGCTGGGAATCGAGGCCAGGGTCAGCAGGACCACGCTGACGTCAAGATGGTCGGCCTCGGCGCTGAACACGGCGTGTAATCCTCTGGTGCGGTAGATCCGTACCTCGGGATCCCGGACGACCTGTACTCCGAAGACGTTCGTCGCCCGTATCCACCAGACCCGCCCGGCCGCCCGGACCCTGACCTGACGGGCGTCCCGGCGCAGCCCGGTCGTGAGCCGGGCGAGTCGGGTGGCCGGCAGGCGGGGCTGATCCAGATAGCCGATGATGTCACGGTCGGAGCCGTGCACCACCAGTCGGACCGGCCGAGCCGCCGAACCCGGCTCGACGAGGTCGGCCTCCGCCGAGATCTCCCGGTCCCGCGGATACATCTCGGCCGCCCAGATCCCCTCGCCGTGCAGGACCCGTTTACCCTGCGGGCCGGCCCCGGGACGGCCGCGGGGCACCATGCCGCCGATGATCCGCCCGGCCCCTTCCAGCCGCCACGCGACGGAGACGACCACCCCCGACGGCACCGGCGTGGCCAGGTCGCAGACGGCTGGTAGGTGGCATATGCGTAGATCACGGACGCGCCTATCCATCCACACCGCTCAGGTCTCCGGCGCCGCGACGCCCCGGACCCACGCCGCCGCGGTACCCCGGACCGCCCGGCGAACCGCCGTCCTCACCGGAGGACATCCCGGTAGCTTCTCGCACCCACGCCACCCAAACCTCAAAATTGATCACTCTAAGTTATCTCCCTTACGCTACAGCAACCCTTCATCCATGGATTGCCGCCGAGTCGTTCCGCTACGCGGCCAGATGCTACGAGGCGCACCGATCTACCCATGATGCGCATTCGCCCGAGCATCTGCGCGGGCATCCGATGAATTCGTCGGCTCGCGCGTCGGCGTGGGAATCGGCCGGAGCATCGACGAACGCATCGAGACGGGCGGCAGCAAGAGCATTCAGAGAAGGTGGGACGGCGTCCGCGCGCACCTTCGCGCGAGCATCGGACGCCCGGATCCGATCCCGGGAGCGGTGGTACCCGCGCCCCCCAAACACGGAGACCACCAGGCGACCACTGATGGTGATCGCCGGAAGGCTCCACCATCACCCCGCGGTACGCATCCTCCAACCGGGACGTCAGGGTAGGAGGTACCCGGCGAACGCTCTGCCGTCCGTCTGCCACCAGGAGGTCCTGAAACATGATCATCAGCTCACACGTCGGGGCGGGCGCTTTCGTGGGCATGGCGATCCGGCATCCGATGTCCGCCCTCGCCGCCGGCTTCGTCTCGCACCTGGTCATGGACGCGTTGCCCCACTGGGGAACGGGTCCGAACACCGAGCCGGAATGGCTGCCGATCGCACGCAAGGACGGCGTGGCAGGGCTCGCGGCCATGGCCTTGTTGACGGCGTCCGCCCCCGCCGGGCGCCGACTCGCCGTCCTCGCCGGCATGACCGGTGCCTGCCTACCGGACACCGACAAGGTGGGCCGGTACTTCGTCGGGGTGAGTCCCTGGCCGAGCCGGTTCGACCGTTTCCACGAAGCGATCCAGAACGAGGCCCGGCACCGCCTGCCGCGCGAGATTGCGACGGCCGCCGTACTGACCACCGCGGGCACCCTGCTCCTGCGCCGACTCGCGACCCGCGGCGACTGAACGCGGAAGCTCAGCGCGCCTCTCCCGGCGAGGTCGCCGAACTCCCGCTCCCTCCCGGATCCCGGTCCCTCCCGGATCTACGAACCAGATCCGGAAGGTCCGGCACCGGCAGGACAGGCAAAACGGTCAGGGCAGCAGCACGGCCGCGCCGGTGACCCGGTCGGCGGCGAGGTCGGCGAGGGCCCGGTCGGCCGCGGACAGCGGGTAGGGCGACACGGTCACCGCAAGCCGGTGCTCGGCGGCGATCGCCAGGAACTCCTCACCGTCGGTGCGAGTGTTGGCGGTCGTGCTGCGGACGGACCGTTCCTGAAACAGATGGTCGGAGTAGACGAGCGGCGGGATGTCGCTGAGGTGGATGCCCGCGATGGACAGCGTGCCGCCGCGGTCGAGCGCGGCGAGCGCCACCGGCACCAGGTCACCCACCGGGGCGAAGAGCACGGCCGCGTCCAGCGGCTCGGGCGGTGCGGCATATGCCTCGCCCGCCGAGGCGGCGCCGAGTTCCAGAGCGAGCTCGCGGGCCCGCGCCGAGCGCGTCATCACGTGGACGGTGGCGCCCTGGGCGATCGCCACCTGGGCGGCGAGATGAGCGGACGCGCCGAACCCATAGATGCCGAGCCGCCCGCCGGGCGGCAGCTCCGCCCGGCGCAGCGCCCGGTAGCCGACGATGCCGGCGCACAGCAGCGGGGCAAGCTCCGCGTCGCTGTAGCCGTCGGGCAGCCGGTAAGCATAGTCGGCGCGCACGCAGGCGTACTCGGCGTAGCCGCCGTCGACATCCCATCCGGTGTAGGTCGAGGCCGGGCAGAGGTTCTCCGCTCCGCGCCGACAGTACCCGCAGGTCCCGTCGGTCGAGGCCAGCCAGGCGATACCCAGCCGGTCCCCGGTCCGCACGCCGCTCACCCCCTCGCCGACCGCGTCGACCCGTCCGACGACCTCATGTCCGGGCACGGTGCGCGGTCGGTGCGGCGGGAGATCACCCTCTGCGAGGTGAAGATCGGTACGGCAGACTCCGCAGGCGTCGACGTGGACCCGAACCTGGCCCGGCCCTGGCCGGGGCACGGGCAGCTCGGCCGGGCGCAGCGGGCGGGTGCTCATCGGCCCGGGAGCGACTACTTGCCAGGCACGCATTGCCAGGCACGCACCCGCTCGGGTAGCTCAGATGTTGACGCCATGATCGCGCGCCAGACCACCGAGGTCGTTGTGGCCCTGGCCGACGGCGCGGAACTTCCAGTCGGCGCCGTTGCGGTAGACCTCGCCAAAGATGACGACGGTTTCGGTGGAGTAGTCCTCGGACAAATCGTAGCGGACCAGCTCGTTTCCACCCTGGTCGACCACGCGGATGTAGGCGTTGCGCACCTGGCCGAAGTTCTGGTTCCGGTTCACCGCGTCGTAGATGGAAACCGGAACGATAATCCGGTCAATGTCGGCTGGAACCAACGCAAGGTTGACGATAACGGACTCGTCGTCCCCCTCGCCCTGCCCGGTCAGGTTGTCACCGGTGAGCGTGATCGCCCCCTCGGGGGACGCGAGGTTGTTGAAGAAGATGAAGTAGCCGTCGTTGAGGACCTTGCCGTCCGCCCGGACGCCGATGGCAGAGGCGTCCAGGTCGAAATCGGTCCCGGTGGTCGTGCGGGCGTCCCATCCGAGCCCGACGTTCAACGCGGTGAGCTGAGGGGTGCCGGCCTCGGCGGCCTGCTTCGTGAGGCTGACGTTGCCGCCCTTGGCAAGGCTGACTGCCATTGAGGATCGTCCTTCCTGAGCTGGTCCTCGGCGTCGGGGACCATCGCGTGGACCGCGTGCGTCGCAGTCGGTCGTCCGGGTGAGCCAGTCGTGCGGGTGAGCCGTGGTGCGGATGTCATCACCCTGGCACACCGGAAGGAATACGCCCAGCACCCCGTCGCCGGGGCGACATCGTCCCGGCGGCGGAAAAGGGACACCGGACCAGATCCCGGCACGAACCGCCAGGCAAGGCTACCGGGCGACCGCGCTCGGTTAGCGGCCGCGCTCGGTAACCTGGCTGCCATGGCGCTCTTGGTCGCGAAGTTCGGTGGGTCCTCCGTTGCCGACGCGGACCGCATCAAACGAGTCGCTGAGCGAATCGTGGAGAACCGGCGGGCCGGCAACGACGTCGTCGTGGTGGTCAGCGCGATGGGTGACACCACCGACGAACTTCTCGATCTGGCCGAACAGGTCTCGCCGCTTCCGCCCGCCCGGGAGCTCGACATGCTGCTCACCGCCGGTGAGCGGATCTCGATGGCGCTGCTGGCCATGGCGATCACCACCCTCGGCGCCGAGGCCCGCTCGTTCACCGGCTCCCAGGCCGGAGTCATCACTGATTCGGTGCACGGCAAGGCGCGCATCATCGACGTTACCCCCGGGCGGATCCGCACCGCCCTGGACTCCGGCGCGATCGCGATCGTCGCGGGCTTCCAGGGTGTGAGCCAGGACACGAAGGACATCACCACGCTCGGTCGAGGCGGCTCGGACACGACCGCGGTGGCGCTCGCTGCCGCGCTGGGAGCGGACGCCTGCGAGATCTACACCGATGTGGACGGCGTGTTCACCGCAGACCCGCGCATCGTCCCCGACGCCCACCGCATCGACACGATCTCCTATGAGGAGATGCTGGAGATGGCGGCCTGCGGCGCGAAGGTCCTCATGCTGAGGTGCGTCGAGTACGCCCGCCGTTACAGCGTCCCCGTGCATGTCCGATCGTCCTTCTCGGCGAAGCCGGGCACGTGGATCACCGAGATTCCGGAGGAACAGCTCGTGGAACAGGCCATCATCCGTGGGGTCGCGCACGACCTCAGCGAGGCGAAGGTGACGGTCGTCGGATGCCCGGACAAGCCTGGGGTGGCGGCGGCGGTGTTCCGGGCCGTGGCGGAGACCGACGTCAACCTGGACATGATCGTTCAGGTCGGCTCGGTCGCCGGGTCGGGGCGGACGGACATCTCGTTCACCCTGCCCAAGGCGGATGGACGTACCGCGCTCACCGCGCTCACGAAGGTCCAAAGCGAGATTGGCTTCGAGCGCACCCTCTACGACGACCACATCGGCAAGCTGTCGCTGATCGGCGCGGGGATGAAGTCACACCCGGGAGTGTCCGCCCGGTTCTTCGGCTCTCTCGCCGACGCAGGGGTCAACATCGAGATCATCTCCACCTCTGAGATTCGCATCTCAGTGGTGGTGCGCGACACCGACCTCCCGCTCGCCGTGCGGGCCGTGCACGGCGCCTTCGACCTGGGTGACCCGGACGGCGGGGCGATCGTGTACGCGGGAACCGGACGATGACGTTGGCGACGTCGCAGGTCCTCGAGACGGCGGCACAGCGCGGCAGCTGGACACGCCGCGGCGGCACAGTGGCGAATCAGGAGGATGGATCGTGACGAGTAACGAGGCGGGCCGGCGACCGACGCTCGCAGTGGTGGGAGCGACCGGCGCGGTCGGCACGGTGATGCTGTCGCTGCTCGACGAACGCCCCGGCATCTGGGGAGAGATCCGGCCGATCGCCTCGGCCCGATCGGCGGGGCGGACGGTACGGGTGCGCGGCGCGGGCGTCGTCGTCCAGGCCTTGGCACCGGCGGTCTTCGACGGCGTGGACGTGGCCGTGTTCGATGTTCCCGACGAGGTCTCCGCCCGGTGGGCACCGGTGGCGGCGGCCCACGGCGCGGTCGCGGTCGACAACTCCGGCGCGTTCCGGCTGGACGCCGACGTGCCGCTGGTCGTGCCGGAGGTGAACGCCGACCAGATTCCCGCGCGGCCGCGGGGCATCATCGCGAACCCGAACTGCACCACCCTGTCGATGATCGTCGCGGTCGGCGCCCTGCACCGGGCGTTCGGGCTGGAGTCGATGTTCGCGGCCTCCTACCAGGCCGCGAGCGGTGCCGGGCAGGCCGGCATCGACGCCCTCTACGACCAGCTCACCGTCGTCGGTGGCACCCGCGAGCTGGGGCGGACCGCCGGTGACGTGCGTAAGGCCATCGGTGAGGACGGCCTCGGCCCGTTCCCGGCGCCGCTGGCGCTCAACGTCGTGCCCTGGGCCGGTTCGCTGAAGGACGGTGGCTGGTCCTCGGAGGAGTTCAAGGTCCGCAACGAGTCCCGCAAGATCCTGGGTATCCCGGATCTGCGGGTGTCGGCTACCTGTGTCCGGGTGCCGGTCATCACCACGCACGCGGTCGCGGTGCACGCCCGCTTCGCTCGGCCGGTGACGGCGGACGAGGCGCGCACGGTGCTGCTGAACGCTCCTGGCGTCGCCGTCGTCGACGATCCGTCAGCCGGCGAGTTCCCGACCCCAGCCGACGTCGTCGGAACGGACCCGACCTGGGTCGGCCGAATCCGGCAGTCGCCGGACGACCCGCACGAGGTCGCGCTGTTCCTCTGCGGGGACAACCTGCGCAAAGGCGCCGCGTTGAACACCCTGCAGATCGCCGAACTTCTCGTGGCCGACGAAGCGATCGGCGGCTGACAAGCCGGCCCACACCAAACCGACATCACGTCTGATGCGAGACCTACGCGGCTCCACCGGTGAGGAGTCGAGCTGTACCTTTAATCAGGCGTTAAGTTTTTGGCCGAGAACCACGCCATGCGGGAACCGATGAACGCCCCGCGCTTTCCGGCTCGAGAAAATGATCGAGACAGCCAGGAAAAACATACCTTCTACCGAACTGTCGGATACCGAACTGGCCGAGAAGCGGCCAGCCCGCCCCAGGAGGACCCTTGGGCGGGCTGGCCGTTGAAGTCTCTCGTGGCTCAGACGACGCGGACGGCGTCGGCCTGCGGACCCTTCTGACCCTGGGTCACCTGGAACTCGACCCGCTGGCCCTCCTCAAGTGCCTTGTAACCGTCCATCTGAATCGCGCTGTAGTGAACGAAGACGTCGGAACCGCCGCCGTCCACGGAGATGAAGCCGAAGCCCTTCTCCGAGTTGAACCACTTCACCGTGCCCTGAGCCACGTGCCGTTCTCCCTGCTGGTGCAGTCAGG
>NZ_CDWRCM010000055.1:6765-9075 GCF_977927585.1 Frankia sp. CcWB2
ACCCGCACCGCGCGGGCCCCGGGCCGAACGTCAGGAAGCTGCAAGAGACCCTGACGTTGTTCCGCCGCGCCTCGGTTGAGACGCGAACCGCCGAACTCCGGCCAGGGACGACGCTACACGGACGGAGGCCTTCGCGGGAGTCCTCCGGGCAAGGAAGTCCGCTTCATGCCCCGGTCACAGAACAACGCAGCAGGTCCGGCCGCAGGCAGCTCCACCCGTCCCGTCCGGCAATCCGTCGAGCTGACAGGGATTTCCTGAGCGTGCCGGCCCGTGGCGGATGGTCGTGCGCCCGATGGCCCGGATGTAGCGCACGGATGGGTGACGCGGAGGAGGTAATCGGTCAGACCACGGCAGAGCCCACCCGGCACGGCCCCGGGTCAGCGGATCCAGCGGCGGTGCCGGGCCGCCGAGATCGCGGGCCACGCATCGAAGAAGTCTCGTTCCGCCATGCGTGCCCGGCACTCCTCCAGGCCCAGCAGGACACCCAGAGTAAACGCGGTGGGGGCGCCCTGGGCCTGCGCTGCCGTCCCCCAGTCCCCCAGCAGCCTGCGCGCGACGGTGGCGTCCTGATGGGTTCCGAGCAGCTCCTGCGCGATCTGGGCCTGCTCGACCAGCCGCGCCGCGTCATTCCCGTACAGCGGCGCGACGGCCTCCGCCGCGTACCGCAACCGCTTGGCCTGCTTGCGGGCGGAATGCAGCAGTTCGTCCCGTTCCTGGCCGACTTTCAGAGCGGTCGCGGCGCGGACCTTCTTCGCCAGCTTCCGGTCGGCGCCGAGCAGCAGGTCGGGAAGGGCCTTGCCGGCCGGACGGGCCGCCGCGGGGGTGAGCGGGCCCCGCAGCAGGGTGAGCAGGTTGGAGACGAGGGCGAAGTACCGGTCACTGCGCAACATCGCCAACACCTCCGCCCGGCCGTTGGCCGTGCCGGCGCCGAGGTGCGCGGTGACCGTCTTGTGCACGGGCTCCACGACCAGCTCGGTGGGCAGCTCCGCCAGGCGGGTCTCGAAATAAGCGGCCTGGACCTCGGCGTCGCGGGCGCCGGAGAGCGCGCCGGCGAGGTCCCGCAGCTCGCCGTCCAGGAAGAGCGCTCTCTCGGGCGGGAACAGCGGCGCGAACGTCCGCAGGGTGCTGCGGGCCCGACGGCAGGCGACGCGCATCTTGTGGACCGCCTCGGGCTCGTCGAGCCGCACCCGCGGATCGGCCGCGAGCAGGGCACGCGCCTGTTCGATCAGGTAGGCCCGTACCACCTCGCCCGCCGGCGTCCTGCGTCGTGGCTTGCGCGGCGGCGAAGGGACGTCCGGCCCGGGGCCGGCGGCCAGCGCCTCACCCAGGACCCGCGCGAGCTTCGAGGAGTCCACCGCCGGGGTGGCGCCCGCGGCCGTGAGCAGACCGGCGACCTCGTCGAGCACCTCGGGCCCGCCGTCGACGAGTTCGACCTCGATCTCCCGCCAGCTGCTCAGTACCGTCTTCTCCCCCAGAGTCTGCGCGGAGACCTGGTCATCGACGACCTCGGCCAGGTCGACTCCGACCGTGCCCCGCAGCCGGCGCGCTGTCCGCAGCGTCCGCAGCCTGGCGACCGGCCGCAGCTCGGCGCCGCGCAGATGGACCGACACCAGATCGACAAACTCCGCGGGAGGGCTGTACCGCGGGCCCAGGGTCACCCCGCCCACGCCCTCGTCGAGCGGGAGCTGAAGCTCGTCCCGCTCCCCCACCCGGACGGGCAGCTTGAGGTGCCATCCGGCGTCCGCTCCACCGGTCCGACGCCGCAGTGTGATCTTGTTACGGGCCAGCCGGAGATCGTCGCTGTCGTAGTAGACGGCCTCCAGACTGACGGTCTTGCGGGTGCGCGCGGTGGCGACGCCCGCGACCTCCCCTAACTTCGGGAGCACAAAGGTCGGTTCGACCGAGAACTTGCGCTCGATCTCGCGGATTCCGTTGACCATCGGTCCTCCCCGACCAGCCATACCGCGGCAGGCACTCGACGGCTACGCCTTCCGGCGCCCCGTGGCCTTCCGGCGCCCCGAACCCGCCAACGTTGACGTCCTCGAACGATCCACCGCCCCGCGGTGCACCGTTGAGATATGCATCGTACGCCCAGCAGACGATCTATATTTCCCCACCCGTAACCTTAGCGCGACGCTGGGATCCAGGAGATCTTTCCGACCAACGCCACGTATCCGACGAACGCGACGGTGTCGATGAGTGCGTGGGCGATGACGAGCGGCAGCACCCGGCCGGTCCGCTGGAACAGCCGGCCGAACAGCAGGCCCATCGCGAGGTTGCCGGCGAACCCACCGAGCCCCTGGTAGAGGT
>NZ_CDWRCM010000055.1:9584-10818 GCF_977927585.1 Frankia sp. CcWB2
GATAGGAACCGCGGAGCAGGGCGCTGGCCGCCAGCGCCCGGTTGGCCGTGACACCAAGTTCACGCAGCCGTACCAGCAGATACCCGGTGACGATGACCTCCTCGGCGAGGCCGTTCTGCGCCGCGCTGAGGACCAGGACCGGCACGCGCCACCACACGTCCGGCAAGCCCGACGGCGCGACGGTGAGGTTCGCCCCGCTGTGCCACGCCAGGAGGTAGAGGCCCAAGCCGAGCCCGCCGACCCCGGCCGCGATCGCCGCTCCCCGGCCGGCGTCGCGACCGGTGTGCCGGCCGTCCAGGCCGATCGCCCGCGGTCCGCCTCCGTGCCTCGTCAGCAGGTATACGGCGAGCAGCGCCGGCACCAGCCCGGTGACCAGGTCAGCGAGTTGGAGCGCGAGGTCCAGCCAGGGCCGTCCCGGCGCCGCCGAGGTGTTCAGCCGGGCCACCTGGGAGCGGACGGGGCCCGGCCGGGTCAGCACCCCGACGTAGCGGATGACCGCGAACAGCGCCGAGGTGGCGAAGGAGACCCCGAGCACGAGCCAGATCTCGACGACGAGCTGCCGGCGGGTGAGCGGCTCGCCCGCGATGACCGGCGCCTGAGCGGGGGCAGAGGTCACGCGACGACCGTAGCCCACCGCCACGGCGGGCCGGTCCGATCACTCCGCCGGCCCGATCACTCCGCCGGTTCTGGTCGGGAGAACAGCCGGAACAGCATCATCAGGGACGGCACGAGCACCACCAGACCGCCGACGATGGCGAACAGCATGGCCCGGATGTTCGCCGTCGGCGCCGCGGCCGTGTCGACCGTGGCCTGCCCGACCACCAGGTCCGGGTACTGGGCCACCGCCCAGCCCCAGAGCATCGCGCCGACGGCGAGACCGGCCGCGATGCGGGCGGCACCGAACTGCTCGCGCCAGAGTGCGACGAGGGCGCCGATCCCGCCGAGGGTGGACAGGGCGACCAGGGGAAGCGAGCGGTCCCTGAACCGGCCGGCGACCTCCGGGGCGTCCGCCCACAGGAGGGGCAGCAGGATCGCGGCGAGTGCACCGCAGAGCACGGCGCCGCCGATGGCCCGCCGGCGGAAGTCGGCCACCAGGTGCGCGGTGGCCGGGGAGGATGCGGCGTCCCGGCAGAGGTAGACGGCGGCGAGGAAGGCCGTCGCGGCAACCGCGAAGGCCCCGCAGACGAGCCCGAACGGGCTGCGCACCGGCGCGAACGGGTCGTCGGTCGACAGA
>NZ_CDWRCM010000055.1:10843-12977 GCF_977927585.1 Frankia sp. CcWB2
GATCACCGCTGGCCAGGGCCGCACCGGCCACCCCGAGCGCGAACGGGGCGATCGTCGAGGACACCGCGAAGACGTGCCCCCACCAGTGGTCGGGACCGGCCCCACCCGCCCCGTAGGACCGGTACACGTACGCGGCACCACGCAGCACGATGCCGACGAGGGCCACGGACAGCGGCACCTCCAGGGAGGAGCCGATCACCCCGTAGGCCTCGGGAAACCCGCTGAACATCGCCACCACGATGAAGATCAGCCAGACATGGTTGGCCTCCCACACCGGGCCGAGTGATGCCGAGATCAGTTTCCGCTGGTCGCCGGCGTGCCGTCCGCGTGCCAGCAGGTCCCACACCCCGCCACCGAAGTCCGCGCCACCGAGCAGCGCGTAGGCGGTGAGCCCTGCCACCATGATGATCAGAAGAAGGTCAGCGCTGGTCATCAGTCTTCTCCCCGCCCGCCGAAACCGGTGGTGCCGTCGGATCCCGTTCCCGTTGTCTCACCCGGGTGCGCCGAACCTCGGGATCCCTCGGGACCGCCGCCGGTGCGCCGCCTGCCGGACACCGGCGGTTCGACCGGCAGTTCAACCGCCGGTTCAACCGGCGCAGGTTCGGGCCGCGGCTTCGGGATGGACGGCGAATCGGAATCGGTTGTCCGCCCGGACCTGGCCGGGCTCGCCTCCCCCGCGCCGTGAACGGCCGTGCGGTGGACGCCCGCGGCGGGCCGCCCGGACCGGATCTCCGCGACGGCCGGGCCGCCCGTGGCCATCCGGCGCAGGATGAGGATCAGCGCACCCGCGAGCCCCAGGTACAGGACCAGGGAGCCGGCAAACATCGGCGCGACCCCGTCGGCGCCCGTCACCGCGTCGTGAACCCGCATATGACCGCCCACGATCCACGGTTGACGACCACCCTCGGTGACCTCCCAGCCAGCCATCATCGACAGCGCGGACGCCGGTCCCGTAGCCGCCGCGGCGAACAGCCACGGCCGCCCGGTGGGCAGCAGCGTCTTCTCGCCGCGACGGCGCCGGCGGACGACGGCGGCACCGGTCAGGGCGGACAGTCCGATCAGCGCAGAACCGAACCCGACCATCGTCGCGAACGACCCGTGCACCAGCAGGCCGTTCGGGCGCTCGTCCGGCGGGGCGGCGTCCAGACCGGTGATCACGTGATCGGTGCTGAATCCCTCCATCAGCGAGAGCAGACCGGGGATCTCCAGCCCGTAGCGGACCTCGCCGCTCTTGTCGTCGTAGAACCCGCCGAGGGTCAGCGGCGCGTGCGACCTGGTGTGGTAGAGCCCTTCCATCGCGGCCAGCTTGAACGGCTGGTTGGCCCCGACGACCCGGGCCGCCCAGTCCCCCACGATCAGCTGAAGCGGCGCGCAGACCAACACCACCGCCAGGCCGATCCGCAGCCCGCGCTGGTGGTAGGCGTCGCGGCGACCGCGCAGCATGCCGACCGCGTAAATACTGGCGACGGCCCCGCCGGTGCACATCAGCGCGGCCAGCAGCATGTGGACCAACTAGGGCGGAGTCCCCGGACTCAGAAAGGGCGCGAACGGCTCGGCGGCGACGACCTTGCCGTTCACCTCGGTGATCCCCCGTGGCACGTTCATCCAGGCGTTCACCGTGATGATGAACAACGTCGACAGGGTGCCGGAGATAGCGATCGGCCACAGCGTGAGCCAGTGCGCGCGCGGCGACAGGCGCTTCCAGCCGTACAGGTACATCCCGACAAAGATCGCCTCGGTGAAGAACGCAAAGCCCTCCAAGGAGAACGACAGCCCGAGCGCACTGCCGTACTTCGACATGAACGCGGGCCAGAGCAGGCCGAACTCGAACGACAGCACCGTTCCCGAGACGGCCCCGACCGCGAACAGCACGGCGAATGCCCGCGACCACTTCTTCGTGAGCGCCAGCCAGGTCTCGTCACCGGTCCGCACCCAACGCCCCTCGGTGTAGATCAGCAGCCACGGCATGCCGACCCCGAACACGGCGAAACAGATGTGAAACGCGAGGGAGAACGCTGTCTGGGCGCGGGCAAGGTCGACGGCATCAGCGGCGAGAACCATGCGCACAGCTCCTTCGGTGGACCGCGAGGGGAAAAATCGGCCGAGAGCCAACCGATCCTCTACGAGGCATAGA
>NZ_CDWRCM010000055.1:13399-15915 GCF_977927585.1 Frankia sp. CcWB2
GGTTTCTACGGTATGTAGCCAATTCTCCTGGCGACGAGCAAAGCGCAGTGAGCTCGATGACATGGTCAAGACCGACGGCACCACCGACGGCGCTGTCGAGACGTGCGCCACGGTCGACGGCACGGGGCGGGACCGGAAGACGCCTCCATTGCAGCCGTCAGCCTGTTCGATTGATGGCCTGTTCGATTGATGGCCCGTTCGGCGGATGGCTCGTTCGATGGATGGTTCGTTCGGCGGATAGCCCGTTCGGCGGATATATAGTTTTATAAGTTATAAAGATGTTTCCTTTTAAAGAAATTCGGGCCGCATAAACGGCGGCGGATCAGTCAGCCGGCGGGTTCGCACTGGTCCGGAGAGCCGGGCGCCGGGTGGGAGCCGGGAGGCAGATCGGGGGCCGGAAGGCCGGTTCCTCCCCGACTCCTCCCCGACGGCCGGCACCGTTGCCGCGTGGCTGTGACGCAACAGGCCTCAACGAAGCACCCCGTTCGGTCCCACGAATGTTCTACGCCACGTAGGATTGGCACCATGGCGCGCCTGGGTGACCTCGAACGGTCGGTCATGGACGTGTTGTGGGCGAGCGACGACTGGCTGACGGCCCGTGAGGTCGCCAGTCGTCTCCAGCATGAACGCGATCTCGCGTACACCACCGTGCTGACCGTGCTCGAACGGTTGGAACGGAAGGGATTCGTGCGGCGTCAGCGTTCGGCGCGTGCGCATCGCTACGCGGCCAGCGACAGTCGCGAGGCCGTCGTGGCCGAGGCGATGATGGAGGCGCTCGGCACGGCGGACGATCGTGGTTCCGCCCTGGTCCGCTTCGTGGAGTCGGTGTCCGCGGAGGAGGCCGAGATCCTTCGCCGTGCCCTGGAACCCGCTGGTCCCGGGGAACCCGGCATCTTCGTGCCTGACGGAGAGGTCCCGCGCGCCGAGGATCCGCAGGCCGAGGATCCGTACACGGAGGTCCGGCACGCCGAGGCCCGGCGCGGTCCGGCGATCGGCGACCCGCCCCGCAACGACCCGGAGCAGATCGTTCCGGTAGCCACCGACTCGGATCGAACGGCCCAGATTCCGCCCGACCACCGGTAGCGTTAGCCGGGACATGACGACCGCGGCACTTCTCGCCCTGTTCGCGGGCGTGTTGGCCTGGCCGGTCCCACGCCTGCTGGCCGCCGCGCACTGGCCCTACCGATGCCCACGGGCGGCGATCGTGCTCTGGCAGGCGGTCGGTCTGGCCGGCGGGGTGTCGGCGCTGCTCGCGGCGATCGCGTTCACCGTCTCACCGCTGTCCAGCGACACCCCGACCGCCATCGCCGACCATCTCGACAACATCGCGGCCAGCGCGCCGCTGACGGGCCTGGGTCTGGTCAACCTCATCGGCCTCGCCGTGGCGGCGGCCTTGGCCTCCCGACTGTTCGGGGTGCTCGGCACCTCCACCGCAGCCACTCTTCGCGAGCGTCACCGACACCGCGACCTGGTCGATCTGGCCGGCCGTCGGCATCGCCGGCACGAGACCTGCGTCCCGCCCGACCATGCGTCCCATCATTCCGGCACAGCCGCGGACTCTGGCACAACCGCAGGCCCCGGCACAGCCGTCGGCGGCGGGGGCGCAACCGGCTGCTGCCTGTGCGAACGCCGGGACCGGTCCGGCATCCTGCTGCGTATCCTCGATCATCCCGTCGCGGTCGCCTACTGCGTGCCGGGGGTGCGGCACGCCCGGGTCGTGGTTTCCCGCGGGCTGCTGAACACCCTCGACGCCACCGAACTGGACGCCGTGCTCGCCCACGAGGCGGCCCACGTCGCCGGTCGTCACGACCTCGTCATCCAGCCGTTCGTCGCATGGGAGCGGACCTTCCCGTTCCTGGGCCCGGCCAGGGAGGCGACCGCGGCCGTCTCGCTCCTCGTCGAGATGCTCGCCGACGACGCGGCGGCCCGGCAGACAAGCCACCGATCGCTCGCGCGGGCCCTGGCCCGGCTGGGCGGGGCAAGGGCACCGGTCCCCGCCGGGGCGCTGGGGATCATCGGTTCTCCGGCCGCCGTGCTGCCCGCGCTCGGCTCCCACGATCCCACGGCGGTCGACGTCCGCGATTCCAGCCCACCCAGCCCGCCCAGCCCAGGCAGCCCAGACGCCGACCGGCCAGATCCCGGCGGGCCCCATCCCGACGGGCCAGACCCCGGCGGGCCCCACCTCGGCGGGCCCCACCTCGGCGATGCGGCGCCCGGCCGGACACGACCGGTCGGCGGCGGCCCCCGGCGCGGCACGGCCAATCCGGTCATCTCGCGGATCGCCCGGCTCCTCGACCCGCCAGAAGTGCCGTGGTGGATGCCGCCGTGCGCCTACTTCGGGGCGATCATCGTGCTCGCCACGCCCCCGCTCATTCTCCTGGTCGACTGACAAGACCCCGGTACGGGGCGTCCGGCCCCCGGCGACAAGACACCGATCAGCAACGTTGCGCCATAGCTCGACAACGGAAGGCGATGATCTCTACTTTTTTTATTGACAAGCTGCGGAATGGTAGCTA
>NZ_CDWRCM010000055.1:16273-20656 GCF_977927585.1 Frankia sp. CcWB2
GCGTCATGAGCCGGCGCCCGCTTCTGGTCTGCCGTGCACACATTGACTTTCATCGCGTCGCGAGCGCGCTCTGTCGCCCTCACCATCGATCCCGCTGATCATCAGACTCCGTTCCGCTGGCTGGCATCCGTCACCGTAAGCCCCCGGCGCCCGGTGACGGCACCTGCCGTCTCGTGCCCGAGCCAGCCAACGGCAGCCGACCTGATGTCAGCGAAGAGTGGGCCCCTCCCTCCGGTCCACCGTCCTTGTGGTCAGCCGTGCCCCCGGTCCTGACTTCTCCGTGCGTTCCACCTGCCTGTGTTTGCACGCCTTGCGCGTGCGCGGCGACGAGAGGCCCGCCCCGTCGGCCGCGCGGTCGCATCACGAGGAGGTTCTCCGTGCCCGTACGCGACAAGGCGCCAGTACGCGACAAGATGTCGGCGCGGGAAACGCTGCCGGCTCAGGGAAGGCCGCGGGCCGCGGCGGGGGCCGTCTCCAGGCTCGGAGCCGGGAGAACCACTGCCGGCGGCACGGGCAGCCCAGGCGGCTCCGGCGCCCCCAGTGATTACGGTGCCCCGGGTGGCTCCGCGGGCTCCGCGGCGGCGATCCTGCGGGCGGTCCTCGACCACGGTCCGGTTGCCCGCACCGCCATCGGGAGGGCAACAGGGCTCAGTCCGGCGGCGGTCTCCCGGCAGACGGCCGGGCTGATCTCCCTGGGTCTGCTCCGGGAGCTTCCCGCCTCCTCGCTGGCTCCCCGGGCCGGGCGGCCGCACGTGCCCCTGGACGTGGACACCGACCTTCATCTGGCCTGCGGGGTGCACATCGCCGTCCCGTTCGTCACCTTCAGCCTTGTCGACCTGCGTGGACAGGTGGTGGCGCGGGAGCAGTTGCCGCGGGAGGGTGGCCCGGCGGACGTCCTTCGGATGATCGCCCAACATCTGCCCGGCTTCCTCGCCCGGCGTGCCCGGGGCAACCGTGTCCTCGGCCTCGGCGTCGTCACCGGCGGCCGGGTCGACCCCGACCTCGGCGTGGTGATCGAACACGAGCCCCTGGACTGGCATGACGTGCCGGTCCGGGAGGTGCTGGCGGCGGCCACGGGCATGCCGGTGCACGTCGACGGGCACGCCCGCGCCCTGGCCCAGGCGGAGATCCTCTTCGGTGACCCGCGCGCCCGGCGCAGCCTGCTGCAACTGTTCGTCGGCAACGTGGTCGACGCCGCGTTCGCCACCGACGGATCGGTGCACACCGGACCGCACTCCGCCGCGGGCGGCATCGCTCACCTGCGGCTCGCCGACAGCGACGCCCCGTGCCGCTGCGGCCGGTCGGGCTGCGCGCAGGCGGCGCTGTCGGAACGGACCATGCTGCTGCGGGCGGCCCAGGACGGGATCATCTCTCGTCCGGACCTGCAGGTGCTGCTGCACGCCGGGCTCGCCGGCGACCCGCGCGCGCTGTCGCTGTTGCGCGCCAGGCTCCAGCTGGCGGGTCGAATGATCAGCCTGCTCGTGGACATGATGGACCCGGAAATCGTCGTTCTCACCGAGGCCGCCACGCTCTCCCTGCCGGATCTGTTGGTCGACCTGCACGAGGAGATCGCCGCGCACTCACGCGTGTACACCGATCCCGAGCGGATGGTGCTGCCGAGCAGCTTCGGCATGAACGTGCTGGCCGTCGCCACGGGAGCGACCGTCCTCGACGCGGTCCACCGCCGCCCACACAGTCTGCCCGTCCCGCTGCCCACCCCGATGCCATCGCGGACACCATCACCGACGGCCTCACCGACACCGACACCGACAGTCGCCGCAGCCGCCCGCCGGAGGTATTCATTCCATCAGAACACAAAACGTTGACGGCCCGGAAGGGCGAGACCGAAGATTGACCGGTGAGCGACTCCGGGAACGGCGGTACGGGAAGATTTCCCGCGGCCGGCGCGCGTTGTCGCCGATGTTGACGCCCTGCGTCACGTGCCGCTGTCCATCGCGACAGAATCCGTAGTCGATCGCGATAGCGCCGATCGCGACAGCGCAGACGTTCCCGGCACGCCCCGAGAACGCCTCCCACCGGTCCGTCACCCGGAATTCCGGCCGCCATCCCCGCCGTCTCCACATCTTTTCCCAACCCATGGAGGAAAACAGGATGACAACCACGACCCCTGTTCTGGGACTTGACGTCCGCCCGCTTTCCGGCTACATCGGGGCCGAGATTCACGGAGTGGACCTGCGCGAGGACCTGGACGACGCGACCATCGCCGAAATCCGCTCCACGCTGCACCAGTGGAAGGTCGTCTTCTTCCGCGGCCAGAACATCGACCACGCCCAGCAGGTCGCCTTCGGCCGGCGCTTCGGCAAGCTGACCCCGGCTCACCCGCACGAGGACGCGCCTCCGGCGGGCTTCCCGGAGATCCTGCCGATCGACAGCCGACGGTACGCCAGGTTCTTCGGAACGAAGAAGAAGGTCACCTACGACAATGGCTGGCACACCGACGTCACCGCGCTGGTGAACCCGCCCGCCGGGTCGATCCTGCGGGCCGACATCGTCCCGCCATACGGCGGTGACACCGCGTGGACCAACCTGGTCGCCGCCTACCAGGAGCTGCCCGAGCAGCTTCGGGACCTGGCCGATGGCCTGCGCGCCCGGCACAGCTTCGGAAACTTCCCCAGCGAGAGCGAGTACGGGCGGAAGGTCGCCGCAAACCCGCTAGTCGCGATCCACCCGGTGGTGCGCGTCCACCCGGAGACCGGCGAGCGGGCGCTGTTCGTCAGCCCGAGCTTCACCTCCAAGGACAGCGAGATCATTGGTTTCTCGCCGAAGCAGAGCCACCGGATCCTCGACCTGTTCTACGAGCAGATCTCCCGGCCCGAGTTCACGGTGCGGTTCAAGTGGAACCCCGGTGACATCGCCTTCTGGGACAACCGCGCGACCTCCCACCTCGGCCCGTCGGACCTGGGTCACCTCGACTTCGACCGGGTGCTGTACCGGGTGACCATCGAGGGCGATGTTCCGGTCGGCGTCGACGGCAAGGAATCCGAGCTGGTCGCCGGGGAACCGTTCCTCGGCTCCTGATCCGCTGTCCGCCGCTCTCCGCGGGCACCGCGGGCACCGCGGGCACCGGAGCCGGCGATCCGCTGACAGCCGCGAGGGCCAAGTCCCGCGCGGCGGTCAGCACACCGCCAGACAATCCACCTCGAACGACAAGCCGCCCCGACCAACGATCCACCCCGAACGGCCACCGTTTGTCCGCCGGATCACGACCGAACGACCCGATAGGGAGATTTCCGATGCAGCATCGACGACCGCGCAGGCGGCGTCTTTCCCTCCTGTCCGCCGGACTCGCCGCGGCCGTCACGGTGACCCTGGCCGCCTGCGGGAGCGAGGACGGCAGCGGCAGCGCGGGTTCGGCCGCCACGGGTGGCCAGGTGACGCTGCGGATCGGCGACCAGGGCAAGTATCTGGAACTGCCGCTCACGCTCTCCGGCGAGGCGCGGGGCACTTCCTACGGGTTGAGCTGGAACACCTTCGCCGACGGTCCGCACATGAACGCCGCGTTCAGCGCGGGCAAGCTCGACGTGGGCTTCATAGGCGACACACCGGTGCTGTTCGCGAACGGGGCGCACGCCGGCGTGACGGCGGTCGCCGTCGCGGAGAACCCGGTGAACACCCAGACGATCATCGTCAAGGCCGGCTCCGGGATCCACAAGCCAGCCGACCTCAAGGGCAGGCGCATCGCCCTCACCCTCGGTACCTCTCTGCACGGTTACCTGCTCAACCAGCTCTCGTCCGCCGGTCTGAAGCAGAGCGACATCACCCCGGTGAACGTGCCCATCACGAGCCTCGGAGCGACCCTCGCCTCCGGTCAGGTCGACGCCATCGTGTACGCCAAGCAGTACGTCGCCGCGGTCGGCCAGCAGGCCCCCGGTTCCTACGAGATCGAGACCAGGCCGCTCCCGGTCTTCTCGGTCGTGCTGGCGTCGAAGAACGCCCTCAAGGATCCGGCGAAGCGCACGGCGGTGCAGGACTTCCTGATCCGCCTGTCCCGGGCGTCCGCCTGGCCGAAGGCCCATGAGGACGAGTGGATCCAGAAGTACTACGTGGGCCAGCTCAAGCAGAACCCGCAGGCGGCGAGGAAGTACTTCGACTCGCTACCGCAGGCACTCTACAAGCCGGTCTCCGAAAGCTTCATCGAAAGCCAACACGTGCAGGCCCGGCTGCTGATCGACGTCGATCAGCTGCCGAAGACCCTGAACGTCGACGACGAGATCGACAAGGGTTTCAACGCCGAGCTGACCGCCGCGTTCACCAAGGCCTCGCTGGCCACCTGAACCTCAGAACACCAGGACATTCCATCCGAGGGGGGGATCAACGTGACCGAACTCATCTCACCCGGCGGCGTCATCGCCGGCGGCCGGA
>NZ_CDWRCM010000055.1:20746-23057 GCF_977927585.1 Frankia sp. CcWB2
CCGAGGCCGGGCCGCGCGGCACCGGCGGGCGCCGGTGGATTCCGCCGGAGGTCCGCCGGTTCACCGGTCCCGCGCTGTTGTTCGCCGCCTGGTGGACGGTCACGGGACTCGGCCTCGTCAGCGACCGGTCGTTGGCCTCCCCGGCCGCGGTGTTCGGCGCGGGACGGGAGCTGTGGAACAGCGGCGAGCTGCTGGACAGCCTCGGCATCTCGCTCTACCGGGGCGGGGTCGGCCTGATCCTCGGAGTCACCATCGGGCTGACTCTCGCGGTGATCGCCGGTTTCTTCCGCGCCGGCCAGGACGTCGTCGACTCCGCGATGAACTTCCTACGGACGATCCCCGTCATCGCGTTGCTGCCGCTCATCATCGTATGGATCGGCATCGGCGAGGAAGCAAAAATCTTCCTGATCACCGTGGGGGTCTCCTTCCCCATCTACATGAACACCTACTCCGCCATCCGCGGGGTCGACATCAAACTGGTGGAGGCCGGCCAGACCTTCGGCCTCGGCCGGTTCGGGCTCATCCGGCGGGTCATCGTTCCCGGCGCGCTCCCGGGCTTCCTCGTCGGTCTGCGCTGGGCCCTGGGAGTCGCCTGGCTGCTGCTGGTCTTCGCCGAGCAGGTCAACACCGACAAGGGCATCGGCTACCTGCTCAACAGCGCGCAGTCCTGGAACCGGACCGACATCATGGTCCTCTGCCTGGTCATCTACGGAATCCTGGGACTCGTCAGCGACGGAATGGTCCGTATCCTGGAAAGGACGCTGCTGTCATGGCGCCGCGGCTTCGACGGAACCTGAGCACCGACACCGACGACGCTCAGTACACCACCAGCGCTCAGCGCACCACCGAAACCGGCGAAACCCGCGGTGCCGACGGCGCCGCCATCCGGATCCGCGGCCTGCGTCGCACCTTCGGGGATCACACGGTCCTCGACGGCCTCGACCTCACGGTCGCCTCCGGGGAGTTCGTCGCTCTGCTGGGCCGCAGCGGGTCAGGGAAGAGCACGCTGATCCGCATCCTCGGCGGCTTCGACGGCGACATCTCCGGCGAGGTTCTGGCCACCCGGCAGCGTTCGGTCGTCTTCCAGGAGGCCCGGCTGCTTCCCTGGACACGGACCCTGGCCAACGTGACGATCGGTCTGTCCGGCCGTGACGTTGCCGAACGCGGACGGGCGGCGCTCGCGGAGGTCGGGCTGGCCGGGCGGGAACGGTCCTGGCCGGTGACCCTGTCCGGCGGTGAGGCACAGCGGGTCGCACTCGCCCGGGCGCTGGTCCGGGAGCCGGACCTCGTCATGCTCGACGAACCGTTCGGGGCCCTCGACGCCCTGACCCGGATCAGGATGCACGCCCTGCTCCAGCAGCTGTGCCGTCGTCACCGGCCGGCGGTGCTGTTCGTCACGCACGACGTTGACGAGGCGATCCTGCTCGCGGACCGGGTGCTCGTCCTCACCGAGGGACGGCTCTCCCTCGACGTTCCGGTCGATGTGGCGCCCCCTCGGCGACGGGCCGACCCCGCCTTCGACCGGCTGCGTTCCACGCTGCTGGCCGAGCTCGGTGTCGACGAACTCGCCGAAGGCGATCACTGACCCGCCGCCGTCGAGCGGGCGATCTCGGGTCCGGTGGTCTGCGCCAGCAACGGCATGGTCGACGCGATGACGGCGAGGGAGGCGACGAGTCCGGTGATGACGAGCAGGTAGTACCCGGCTCCGGGTGGATGGAGGGCCTCGTCGAGCTGCGCGCGCAGGAAGAGCTGGGCCGCCGTCTCCGCCGGATCCGGCGGAGACGGCGGCCGTGAGCATGAGCGGGGCGACCGTTTCCAGGATGACAACATGCCTCAGCACCGCGAGTGGCGCGCCGGCAAGGCGCAGGAGGCTGAACGGGCGTTTGCGGTCGGCCAGGCCGCTGGCGACGCTGACCGCCAAGCCACAACCGGCGATGGGCAGGCTGGTGAGAATCACGACGTCCGCCAGCCGCCGGTAACTGTCAAGATGCCACGAGCTCTGGGCGTCGGCCTCCGCGAAGGTCACGGGCGGAAACGTTCTCGGGTAGGCGATTCCGAGGATGGTACGGACCCGTTCGACCGCGGCCGTCGACCCGTCCGTGGCGACGACGATCTCCTCGAGGGGAAGCCGCTCCAACTCGGTGACGGACGTCCCGGCCGCCGGCCACGTGGTGTCGGCCATTGGCGAAGCCACGTCGACCACCGAGCCGCCCACGCGGAGCCGGATGGTCACGGCCTCGGCGCCGGCCGGGCAGCGACCGAGCGTCGGGACGCGGGCAAGCTGGGCACAGGAGACTAGGGCCTGTTTGGG
>NZ_CDWRCM010000056.1:0-3603 GCF_977927585.1 Frankia sp. CcWB2
TCCCGGAAGATGGTGGATCCCGCCCGGTCGGCCCTTGGTCGGTCGGCTGGCGGTCAGCCCTCGGCCAGCTGGAGGGTCTCCCGAGCGATCGCGGTGCCGAAGCGGACGGCGCCAGGGGACGGGACTGGGCAGGCCGTCATCGGTTTCTGGAGCAACGGGCAGAAGTGGACCCCGTCGGGGCTGCGGACTGTGACGACCCCCCCGGGCTCGCAGGTCTCGCCCGCGGCACAGGGCATCGTCGAGGTGAACCGGCCGTTCATGGTCAGCACCCGGCCCGCGGGGACCACCCGGGTACGTTCGTGCTCTGCGGCGATCTGGCGCCACAGGCGGTCCAACAGGGTCATCCCGGCCTCGTCGACCGTCTGGTCACGCCGTGGCGGCGCATCCACGAGGACGACTCCGATGCCCTGATTCGTCAGCATCTTGACGGCCTTCGTCACGTCCTCCCGGTAGGCCGTCACCAGGTCACGACCCTGCATGCAGGGCGTCACCTGGTTGCCGGAGAACACCAGAACCGCGGTGGTCGGCCGCCAACGCCGCGCCTGGTCGCGGATGTCCATGAGCCAGTCGCAGGGCGCCGTGCCACCCCAGGTGCGCACCAGCACGGCGGTCCCGCCGTCCGCGCGGGCCGCCTCGTCGAAGGCGCTACCCGCCTCCCAGGCGAGCGAGTCGCCCCACAACGCCACCCGTGGCCTGTCGTCGGAGGTCCTGTTCACCACCAGGGTGCCCCCGACCAGGACGATCGCGACGACGAACAGCCAGCCGACCGGTCCCAGCCGTCCGATCCGCACGGTCCGCCCCTTCCTGCCCCGCCGCACCGGGCCGGTATCACCGGATCCCCGATCACGTCCGACTCTGCCCGGCTACCCACCACCTCATCGTGCTTCCCGCCCGGCGCTGTTCTGGTGACGGGTGTGCCGTCCCCACGAACGGACATTACCGAACGTACCTCCCATAACTGTTCTATCCAGAGACCCGAGTAGCTCCCGCTACCGCGGGCGGTCGTGGCCGAGACGGGAGGGTGGGGGTGGGTAGGACATGGCAGTACCCATGGCGGTGGGCTGCCCCATGGCGGCGGGCTGCCCTGTGGCGGCGGGCTGCCCTGTGGCGGCGGGCTGCCCTGTGGCGGCGGGCTGCCCTGTGGCGGCGGGCATGGGGGTGCTGGTCGGAAGGCGAGACCGGATCTGTGGCAGAGTTTTCGCCATGACGCGGTCCGTTGCGACGCGCAGGCCCACCATGGCCCGCCGTACTGCCGCCGCGGCGTTGACCCTGGGCGGCGTGGCCGGGTTCACCTACGGCATTCCGTCGCTCACCACATTGCGTCGACTACGGCTGCGGTGGACGCCGGCGCTCGCAGGGCTCGGCGCGCCTGATCACGTCGCGCTCACCTTCGACGATGGTCCGGATCCGGTGTCCACGCCGCAGTTCCTCGACGTGCTCGCCGAACTCGACGTGCGGGCGACGTTCTTCGTCCTCGGTGGTCTGCTGGAACGTGCACCGACGTTGGCGAGGGAGATGGCCGCCGCCGGGCACGAGCTGGCCGTGCACGGCTGGGATCATCGCCCGATGCTGTTGCGCGGTCCCCGCTCCACGCACGACCATCTCGCCCGCACCCGGGACCTGGTCGTCGAGATCACCGGTCGCGCGCCGCGGTTCGTCCGGCCGCCGCACGGCATCCTTTCGGCCGGGCTGCTCGTCGCGGCCCGCCGCCTCGACCTCAGCCCCGTCCTGTGGTCGGCGTGGGGACGCGACTGGACGGCCGAGGCGACGCCGGGCAGCGTGCTGGACACCCTCGCCCCCGACCTGCGCGGGGGCGCCACGGTGCTGCTGCACGACTGTGACTGCACATCGGCCCCCGAGGCCTGGCGCAGCGCGCTCGGGGCTCTGCCCGGGATCGCCGCGTGCTGCGACGACGCCGGCCTGCGCCTCGGACCACTCGCCGAGCACGGCCTGCCGGCCTAGCCGAATCCTCCTTCTGGCAGGAGCGGCCGGGCAGGTCAGACGGCTGGGCAGGTCAGACGGCCGGGTAGAGGGAGTAGCTCGGGAAGTTGCCGACGAGCCGCTCGTCGGCGTCCGCGCCCACGGTGACGGCTCTGGCCAGATGGACACCGCCGACGAAGGCCCCCTTCCAGGAGGCGCCGCGGCCACCGAACGGCTCGTCCCGGTCGCCGCGGGAGCGCGGCTTGTTGACTCCGACCTTGAACGCCTGCAGTTCCCCGGCGAGCCGGGGGGCATGGGACTCGTCGTCGCAGGCCAGTGAGGCGACCAGCGCGCCGTTGGAGGCGTTCATCGCCGCCAGCAGTTCGGCCTCCGAGTCGACGACGACGATGGTGTCGACCGGGCCGAACGGCTCCGCGTGGTGCAGCGCAGACGACGCCGGCGGGCTCAGGACCGCCACCGGCGGCACGTAGGCGGAGGTGTCCTGCCCGGGGATGAACCGGCCGTCCGCGAGGTCTCCGCGGTAGATCGGCACGCCGCCCTTCGTGATCGCCTCGTCGATCTTCGCGGCCAGCTCGGTCGCCTTGTCCGCGGTGATGACCGGGCCGTAGTCCAGCTCGGGCAGCGGGTCGGTGTCGTCGGCGACAGCGAGGGGGTGGCCGAACCGGACGCCGGAGACCACCGGCAGGTACATCTGGAGGAACCTGTCGAACAGTTGGCGCTGGACGACGTAGCGGGGGTAGGCGGTGCAGCGCTGCTTGCCGTACTCGAAGCCCTTCTTCAGATGGGCGGCGAGCACGTCCCACTGGGAGAAGTCCCAGATGCCCCAGGCGTTGAGGCCCTCCTGCTCGAGGAAGTGGCGCTTACCGGTGTCGACCAGGGCGGCGGCGACCTGGCCAGCCGCCGACCGGCCGCCCACGAAGGCCAGGCAGCCGATCTCGGGGGCGCGGACCAGCGCCGAGCTCAGCCGGGAACCCGATCCGGAGACCAGCGAGACCGGCAGACCCTCCCGGCGGGCCAGCGCGCTCGCCAGCGTCAGGCAGGCGGCGCCGCCGTCGGTCGGGGTCTTGGCGATGGTGCCGTTGCCGGCGAGGATCTGGACGAGCACGGCATGCATGAGCACGCTCATCGGGTAGTTCCAGCTGGCGATGTTGCTCACCGGACCGGGTAACGGGGTGCGCCCGGCGATCATGCCGTCGATCTCGTCGATGTACCAGCGCACCCCGTCGAGGGCACGGTCGACGTCGGTGCGCGCCAGCCGCCAGGGCTTGCCGATCTCCCAGACGAGCAGGAGAGCCAGCAGGTCGCGGTGGGCGTCCATGGCGTCGACGGCGGCGCGTACCCGGGCCTTGCGCTCGGGCAGCGCCACGTCGCGCCAGTGCTTGTGGTCGTCGAGAGCGGCCCGGATCGCCTCCCGGGCCTCGTCCAGCTCGATCATCGGGGGCCCGGCGATCGGTGTGCCGTCGACGGGGGACAGGCTGTGCAGTGGGTTTCCAGTTCGATGCCAGTGCCCGCCCCAGAGATTACGGAGGCGGTCCTCGTCGAACGCCTCGGGGGCAATCTGGCGGCAGGTGGCGAACGCCTCGGACCAGGTGGTACCCGGCTTAATGTGGAGTCGTGGCTGGGAGCTGCTGGATGCTGCGGCCATACCGGTGATATTGACGG
>NZ_CDWRCM010000056.1:4092-6211 GCF_977927585.1 Frankia sp. CcWB2
CTCGCGTTGGTCGCCGGGGTCGTTGCCAGGAGGAAACCCGGCGCGACTCGCCGCGCGAACATGGTCATATGCGGGTGGGTGGCAGCGTCCACCGCGTACTATTTCCGGCATGTCGGATGCGTTTATCGGGCGAGATGGCGGCACCACTTCGGCGCCGTCACGACCTCGGGTGTGTACTTCATCACGTAGAGTGGGATGGTGTCCGAACCATCTTTCGTGCGCGTCCGGGTTGCCGCCGCTCGGACGATTCGATCCTGATTCCCGGATGTGTGATGACGGCCAGTGTCGTGCCGCCGTCGGCCGCTGAAGCCGACTCCGTCGAGGGCTCCGCGCCGATCCGGGTCCTCGTAGTAGATGATCATGAGTTGTTCCTCCAGGGCCTGCAGACGGTCCTGGAGATTGAGGAGGACATCAGCGTCGTCGGCCGGGCCGGTGACGGTCAAGAGGCTCTGACCTTGGCCTCCGGGACGTCGCCGGACATCGTCCTGATGGATGTCCGGATGCCGGGCCGGGACGGGATCGCCGCGGCGGGTGCCATCAAACGTGCTGTTCCGCGCACTCGTATCGTGATGCTCACGGTCTCGGACGAGGAGTCCGACCTGTTCGAGGCGATCAAGGCGGGTGCGGTCGGGTACCTGCTGAAGTCGATTCCGCCGCACGAGGTGGCCGACGCGGTGCGGGCCGTCCACAATGGGCAGAGTCTGATCAGTCCTTCGATGGCATCGAAGTTGATGGTCGAGTTCGCCACGATGGCCCGTGGTACCGAGGACCGTCCTCGGGTGCACGCCCCGCACCTGACCGCGCGAGAACTCGAGGTGCTGAAGCTGGTCGCTGAGGGGCGCGCGAACCGCGAGATTGCCCGCAAGCTGTTCATCAGTGAGAACACGGTCAAGAACCACGTTCGTAACATCCTGGACAAACTGCAGCTGCATTCGCGGATGGAAGCCGTGATGTACGCGGTCCGCCAGGGGTTGTTCGACATCGAGTGAGCCCGGCGGGGCCGCACGGCTGCCGCGGTGGGCCTCCGTCCGCCACCCTGCGGGGCCTGGTCGGCGGGATATCGCTCTGGGGTGGGTGACGGGACTTGAACCCGCGGCCACCGGGACCACAACCCGGTGCTCTACCAGCTGAGCTACACCCACCAGAACCTGGCTGCCATGCCGAAGGAGGACACCCGACCGGACCGGAGATCCTCCGACCGGTGCGAATCCGGGATGTTCCACCCGCGCCGCCTGACCAAGCGAAGCTATCGTACCGGTCCGCGCCACCGGATGGGCAAGGGGGTTACCCCGGTCATGCTGGCCGCGCTCACCGCACTGGCCGCGCTCGCCGAGATCACTGCCCGTTCAGGCGGGCGGTGGAAGATCCCCCGCTAAGCCGCGCGGGTGAACCGGCCGGGTCGTCTGGTTGCGGGTGCTCGGAGCCTCCGGCGGTCAGGGCGGCCAGCGACGCATCGGCCTGGTCGCGGATCTCGGCGGCGATCGCGCGGGCCTGCTCGGTGCCCGGCCCCGGCTGGGGGACGAACACGGCCCGTCGGTAGTAGCGCAGCTCCTCGATGCTCTCCTGGATGTCCGCTAGGGCCCGGTGGCCGCCGCGTTTGACCGGAGCCGCGTAGTAGGCCCGCACGTACCAGCGGCGGGCGAGCTCCATGATCGACGAGACGTCGATCATGCGGTAGTGCAGGTGAGCGTCCAGTGACGGCAGGTAGCGTACGAGGAAGGTGCGGTCCGTGGCGATCGAGTTGCCGCACAACGGGGCCTTGCGCACCTCGGGAATCCGGGTGCGGACGTAGTCGAGGAGCTGGCGCTCCGCGTCGGCGAGGGACAAGGTGGAGGCTTGGACGGCGGCGGTCAGGCCCGAGGCCTCGTGCATCTCGCGGACGACCGGCTCCATGGTCTGCAGCGCCTCCTCCGGCGCCGAGATGACCAGGTCGATGCCCTCGTCGAGGATGTTGAGCTCACTGTCCGTGATCAAGCAGGCCACTTCCAGGAGTAGATCCGACGCGGCGTCCAGGCCGGTCATCTCGCAGTCGATCCACACCAGTCGATCCATCCCGCTGACACTATGGTCTGCGGTCGCCGTCGTCACGTGCACCCTCGGGTTCTCATCGGGATAGCTG
>NZ_CDWRCM010000056.1:6324-7822 GCF_977927585.1 Frankia sp. CcWB2
AGTGCCTGCTCCGCCGAGATCATCTTACGGTCCCTGTTCAGTTACTGACGGTAAAGCTGATGGAGATCTGAGTGTTCCCGGCTCCGACCAGGATCGCGGTCAGGGTGTACAGCCCGTCCGGGACCTCGGAAGTCTGCCATCCGCCGGGATGCGGCGTGAACAGGTACGGCGGGCCGGGGAGATCCCGCCGGTACGGCCCGATCGGTCCATTCAGCACGTACGTCAGGGTGCCGGCGTAGCCCGTCGTCTCCACCCGGATGGTGCGGAATCCCGAGATGGTCTCGCCCTGGTGGATGCCGGCGAAGGTGAACGGCGCGACGGACATCGTCGACGACGGCGTGGGCACGGCGCCCGGGCCGGGCCGGGATGGACGACCGTCGGGTGCGGGGGATGCCGCCGGGGCCGGACCGGACCGGGGTTCCTGGCTGTGATAACTGAACACCAGGATCGGCATCAGGACCAGGGCAGCGAAGAACAGCGCAAGACCGACCCAACCCCGCCTGAGGGCATCCACGCTGCCTGCGTCCCTCCGCCATGCCGCCCATGGGTTCGGGTCACTTTAATAGGCGGGGATGTGACCGACTCCCGCGGCCTGGGACCGACCGGGATCGAAGCGCGCAGTCGGGCAGGGGGAGGGGGAAGTGGGCCGACAGCGGGTCGACGGGCACGCCTGCCGCCGCGGCGTCGGACCGGCACGGGTGGTCCGGACCGGCACGGGAGACGCAGCCGCTTGTCGATGCGGCTGCCGAGGGCAAGACGGCCTAGCGGGTGCGCCTGCGCCGGCCGGGTGGCCGGTTCGGCGGATGGGCGGGCCCGCGATTGTCCCGCGGTCGCTGGCGCACCCCTTGTCGACTGAGCCCCAGGATGCGCTGCTGTGCGATGCGCTCCTGCCGAAGACAGCGACCACGATCCACGCCCCGACCGTAGCCGCCATCTGCGTCTTCCGCGCCCCTCGTCACATGGTGTTTACCTCGTCCCCGGCGTGTCGCTGGCTCTCGCTCACCCTCTTCCCGGCCCCTGGTCGGCCTTCAGATCCTCAGGCGGCCAGCGGTGTGGAGGAGCGCCCGCCGTGGCCCGGCCGGTCGGCGCGCCCGGTGGCGAAGGCAGGCTCCAGGGCCAGGTCCAGCACCTCCCGGACGTCGGTCACCAGGTGGACGGTGAGCGCGTCGCGTACCGGCGCCGGGACGTCGTCCAGGTCCGGGCCGTTGCGCGCCGGCAGCAGCACCGTGGTGATGCCGGCGCGGTGCGCGGCGAGCAGCTTCTGCTTCACCCCGCCGATCGGCAGCACGCGCCCGGTCAGCGATACCTCGCCGGTCATCGCCACCTCCGCCCGGACCGGCCGGCCGGACAGCAGCGACGCCAGGGTCGTCGTCATCGTTACCCCGGCGCTCGGCCCGTCCTTTGGCACCGCACCCGCGGGGACGTGCACGTGGACACCGCGGTCGGCCAGATCCCCGACGGGAAGTTCCAGTTCCACCCCGTGCGAGCGCAGGTAGGA
>NZ_CDWRCM010000056.1:8179-14075 GCF_977927585.1 Frankia sp. CcWB2
CAGCGCGATCTGTGCCGACTCCTTCATCACGTCGCCGAGCTGCCCGGTCAGGATGATCCCGGCCCCGCCGGTCTCCGGGTCGGCCAGCGACGCCTCGACGAACAGGACGTCACCGCCGGCGCCGGTCACCGCCAGGCCCGTCGCCACGCCCGGGAGGGCGGTGCGCTCCGCCGACTCCGGGGTGTGCCGCGGCCGGCCGATGTAGCCGGGCAGGTCTCCAGCATCGATCGTCACCGGCAGGGTGGCCTCGCCGAGCGCCACCCGGGCGACGACCTTGCGCAGCAGCCGGGCGAGCGAGCGTTCCAGGTCACGCACGCCGGCCTCACGGGTGTACTCTCCGGCGAGCGCGTGCAGGACGTGGTCGCCGACCGTCACGTCGTCGACGGCGAGCCCGGCGCGGTCGAGCTGACGGCGCAGCAGATGCTCGCGGGCGATGACGACCTTCTCGTCCTCGGTGTAGCCGTCGAGCCGGATGAGCTCCATCCGGTCGAGCAGCGGCGCCGGGATCGCCTCCAGCACGTTCGCCGTGGCCAGGAACAGCACGTCGGACAGGTCGAGATCCACCTCCAGGTAATGGTCCCGGAAGGTGTGGTTCTGCTCGGGGTCGAGGACCTCCAGCAGCGCCGCCGTTGGGTCCCCCCGGTAGTCGGCGCCCAGCTTGTCGACCTCGTCGAGCAGCACCACCGGGTTCATCGAGCCCGCTTCGCGGATCGCCCGGACGATGCGGCCGGGCAGCGCGCCGACGTAGGTCCGCCGGTGACCGCGGATCTCCGCCTCGTCCCGCACGCCGCCGAGGGCGACCCGGACGAACGACCGGCCCATGGCCCGGGCGATCGATTCGCCGAGTGATGTCTTGCCGACCCCGGGCGGGCCGGCGAGTGCCAGCACGGCACCGCCGCGCCGGCCACCGACGACGCCGAGACCAGCATCGGCCCGGCGCTTGCGCACCGCCAGATGCTCGATGATGCGGTCCTTGACGTCGTCGAGCCCGGAGTGGTCGGCGTCGAGTACCGCGCGGGCCGCGGCGATGTCGTAGGAGTCCTCCGCCCGGACATTCCACGGCAGGTCGAGGATGGTGTCCAACCAGGTGCGGATCCAGCCGCCCTCCGGGGAGGAATCCGACGTCCGCTCCAGCTTGTCGACCTCCTTCAACGCCGCGGCGCGGGCCTTCTCCGGCAGGTCGGCGGCCTCGACGCGGGCCCGGTAGGCGGCCGGTTCGGAGCCGCCGTCGCCGCCCGCGCCGGAACCCGGACCGGAGCCGCCCAGCTCGGCCAGCTCCTTGCGAATGGCGTCGAGCTGGCGGCGCAGCAGGAACTCACGCTGCTGGCGGTCCATGCCCTCCTGGACGTCGCGGCGGATGGTCTCCGCGACGTCCAGTTCGGCCAGATGGTTCTTGGTCCACGCCAGCAGCCGTTCAAGCCTCGTGGCGACGTCCGCGGTGCCCAGCAGCTCGATCTTCTGCGCGGTGGTCAGGTAGGAGGCGTAGCCGGCGGTGTCGGCGAGCGCGGACGGATCGGTGATCGCCGCGACGGAGTCGACGACCTGCCAGGCGCCGCGCTGGCGCAGCAGGTCGGTGACCAGGGCGCGGTACTCCTTCGCCAGGTTCTCGACCTTCGCCGGATCCTCGCCGGTCCGCGCGGGGGCGGCGTCCGCCGGAGCGTCGAGAGTGCCGGACGGCGGCCCGGCCCCCTCGTTCACCACGGTGTCGCCCCACACGGCGTCGACCCAGGTGACGTCGCCGGGACCCGAGCGCACGCCGCCGACACGGGCCCGGGCGGTTCCGCGGACGATCGCGGCCGAGCCCCCTCGCGGCAACCGGCCGACCTGTTCGATCACCCCGACGGCGGCCACGTCGGCGAGCGTGCCGTCGGTCCTGGGAACCAGCAGCACCTCGGCGGGCCGGCCCGCCGGCTGACCGGAGATCCCCGGCGCCCGCGCGTCGGGAGCGCCGCGGGATCCGCCGGCACGGGCGGCTTCGACGGCGGCTCGGATCTCACCATCGGACATGTCGAGAGACACGATCATGCCCGGTAGCACGACGGCGTCGTCGAGCGGCAGGACGGGCAGCACCCGGATCTGTGGCATGTGGTCCACCTTCACGTGAAGAAGTTGAGTCACTTACACTGAAGTCCTTTTAGCTTACCGTTGTTCCCGGGATTGATCGCTGAGGGCGAACGCTTCTCGCTCGCGCCCTGATGATCAAAGAATTCGCGGGAAGGATCGAGGGTGGCCCGTGGTTGTGCGGGTTGGTAGTTGCATCTACAGGTAGAGGCGCCGGGATGAGCTGCTCGAGCAGGTCGACCGGCGATCGTGAGCCCGCCAGGAGGACGACATGCCTGCCGTCACCGCCGATACCGTCCGCCTGCCTCGGCTGGCTGAGCCCGCGCTCGGCAAGGTCGACCGTCCGGTGCGGAGGGTGACCACCGCGCCCACCGGGCTGGAGGGCGAGGGCTTCCCGGTGCGTCGGGCCTTCGCCGGAGTACGGCTCGCCGAGCTGGATCCGTTCATCCACATGGACGAGATGGGCGCCGTCGACTACGGGCCGGGCGAGCCCAAAGGAACCCCGTGGCATCCCCACCGCGGATTCGAGACCGTCACCTACATGATCGACGGAACCTTCCAGCACCAGGACTCGCACGGCGGCGGCGGACTGATCGCCGATGGCGCCACCCAGTGGATGACCGCCGGCGCGGGCATCCTCCACATCGAGACGCCGCCGGAGGAGCTTGTCGTCAGCGGCGGCCTGTTCCACGGTGTCCAGCTCTGGGTGAACCTCCCGGCGAAGGACAAGTTCTCCCCGCCGCGGTACCAGAACCTCGAGGGTGGCCAGGTCTCCCTGGTGTCCTCGCCGGACGGCGGTGCCCTGCTGCGGGTCATCGCCGGTGACGTCGGGGGCCACCGGGGCCCGGGTGCCACGCATACCCCGATCTCCGTCGTCCACGCGACGCTGACCCCCGGCGCGGCGGTGCACGTGCCGTGGAACCCCGAGTTCAACGCGCTCGCCTACGTCCTCGGTGGCCGTGGGACGGTGGGCCCGGACGCCACGGCGATCCGGGCCGGTCAGCTCGCGGTCCTCGGAACGGGGGATCTGCTCGGTGTCGCCGCGGACGACCGGCAGGACGCGTCCTCGCCGAACCTCGAGGTCCTGCTGCTGGGCGGTCGGCCGATCCGGGAACACGTCGAGGTGTACGGCCCGTTCGTCATGAACACCCGGGCCGAACTGCGCCAGGCCGTCGAGGACTATCAGGCCGGCCGGCTTGGGGTCATTCCGGCGAACGCACTGATGCCGCATCGCGTCTGAACCCGATGGCATTTCCGGGTTCCCGTGCGGACCTGAGGTGAAGGGCGTCCCGTCATCCGCCTGGCGCCCCGCACGATGCCCGCCCCCGCCTCGTACCAGCTCCGCCGCACCAGTTCCGCCGCATCCCCCGTCGTGCTTCTATATGCCACCGTGCGTGCTTCCGTAGGCCACGCCCGTGTCGGTCGAAAATATGGATCGTATGGTGGATAAGTGTTCGGCGCCGTCGACGGATCTCATGACGCGGGCGAGGGGCGGGGCATGTGGCAGGAAGCTGGATCGACGGGATCGGGACCCGACGGGGGGCCGCGGCCACGGCGGGCGGAATGGCCGGGGGCGAGTCTGCTCGGCCGCATGTCGCCGGAGTGCCGGGCGGAAATGCTGCAGATCGGCCTCTACCGGGAGTACGCGAGCGAGGAGATCGTGATGCGGGAGGGGGACACCACCAACTTCGTCGTTCTCCTGCTGAACGGATGGGTGAAGGTCACCGCGGCGACCGAGAACGGCGGCTTCGCGCTGCTGGCCATTCGCCACGGCGGTGACCTCGTCGGCGAGCTGGCGGGGGTGGATTCCGAGCCGCGTTCGGCGACGGTGACCGCCGCCGGGGCTGTGCTCGCGAAGGTGATCCTGGCCGAGGCGTTCGTCGCCTTCCTGCGCCGGCAGCCGGACGTGCACCAGATCGTGACCAGCACGATCGCGACGAAACTGCGCTCGGCGACCCGCCGTCGGGTCGAGTTCGGCGGGTGCCCGGTCGCGGTGCGGGTGGCACGGGTGATCCTCGAACTGGAGCGGGCGTATGGCGGTGCCGCCGGCGGTGGGCGATCGGTCGGGGTGTCCCTCACTCAGCCGGAGCTTGCCGCCCTGGTCGGCGCGGCCGAGCCGACAGTGCACAAGGTGCTGCGGGAACTGCGGCAGCGCAACGTCCTTGACACTGGTTATCGTACTGTCGTGATCCACGACATCGGGGCGTTGCGGCTTGCCGCAAACCCGTGAGAATACGGGGCGGTCGGTCCGCGTGACGCGGGACAGTGGCTGCTGTCCGGTTCTGGCCGCGGAGGTTGCCTGTGAGCGGAAGACCGCCCGGAATCCGGCGTATGTATATTGCCCTGGACACCGACCGGACCGGCACCGCGCCGCCGGGTGTGTTGCGGCCGAGAAGGTGGCAGCGTGACCTCGGTACGGTGGTGGACGAGGTGTGTGCGCTGGCCGAGATGGACCGGGCACACTGGATTTTTCCGGCCGTCGGCGGCGGTGAGATCGCGATTCTTCCGCCGGGCATCGACGAGGGCCGGGTCGTCGCTGCCTTCGTCCGGGCGCTGCGCATCGTGCTGTTTCACCTGAACGACTCCCGGCCCGATTCGGAGTGGGTTCGGTTACGCGTCGCGATGCACCAGGGAATCACCCGCGTCGACGAGTCAGGCTTCTCGGGACGAGCGGTGGTGAAGGCATCGGAACTGCGTGACTGCGCCGCCCTCCGGGCCGAGTTCGCTCGATGCTCGGCGGCCGACCTGGCGCTCGCCGTCTCCGCCGAACTGTTCGACGATGTCGTCGAACATGACTATCCCGAGCTGCGTGGCCGTGATTTTCACCCGGTGTGGGTGGATCTCGCGTCGATAGGTCGAGCCGATGCCTGGTTCCTGCTCTCCCGATCGGTCGACGCGGCAACCATGCCCGGCGTGGCGACGGCCTCCGGCGCGGCCATGTCCCTCGTGCGGGCTGTTCCCGGGTTCGGGACGGCCGCCAGGCCCGTGCTGTCGGTGGTCCCCGAACCGGACGCCAGGCGGTCAGCCGGCGGGTTCGACCCGGCCTTCCTCGGGCAGGCCCGTCGCCCACCTCTCCTCAATACGGCCGTACTTCCAGACCAGCAGAGCGACGGCCCAGGTGGCGACGAACAGGCCGACAACGAAGTAGCCGACGACGTTGAGATCCAGACCCGCGACCCAGTCCCAGAACCCGCCGGTGAGATGTGCTTTCTCGGCGAGGATGCCGAGCAGTTCGACGCTGCCGATGAGGAACGCGACCGCGACGGACAGCCCGGTAATGGTGATGTTGTAGTAGACCTTGCGGACCGGTTGGGAAAAGGCCCAGCCATAGGCGAAGTTCATGAACGAGCCGTCGATGGTGTCGAGCAGGCTCATGCCGGCGGCGAACAGGATCGGTAGGACGAGGATGGCGTACCAGGGCAGGCCGGCCCCGGCGGCGCCGGCGGCGAGGAAGAGCAGGGCGACTTCGGCGGCGGTGTCGAAGCCGAGACCGAACAGCATGCCGAGCGGGTACATCTGCCAGGGTCGGGTGATCGCTCTGGTGAAACGGCCGAGGACGCGGTTCATCAGCCCGCGGGAGTTCAGCTGCTCCGCTAGGCCGGCCTCGTCGTACCCGCCGCGGCGCATGTCGCGGAAGACCCTGATGATGCCGAGGAGGATGACGAGGTTGAGTGCGGCGATGGTGTAGAGAAAGCCACCGGAGACGGCGGTACCGATCCAGGCGGTGACGTCGTGCAGGGTCGAGCCGTCGGCTTCGATCTGCCCGGCCAGGGAGCGGACGCCGACGCTGAACAGCAGCGCCAGGGCGAACACGACCGTGGAGTGGCCGAGGGAG
>NZ_CDWRCM010000056.1:14430-18587 GCF_977927585.1 Frankia sp. CcWB2
AAGAAGAAGCCGACGGACAGTGGGCGCTGACCGTCGGTCATGAGTTTGCGGGTGGTGTTGTCGATCGCGGCGATGTGGTCGGCGTCGAAGGCGTGGCGCAGGCCGAGGGTGTAGGCGGTGACTCCGAGGCCGACTCCGAAGACCTGGCCGTCAGCGCCGAAGCGGTAGTGGTGCGGTGCGATGACTGCCGCGAGCGTCACCCAGCCGATCACGTGTAGCCCGACGATGACCGCGGCCATGCCGCCGACGCGCACCCACTCCCGGCGGTCGAGCGCCCCGCGGACCCCGGTGGGAAGGCCATCCCTCGGCATGGTGCCGGCCTGCGCGGCCATGGCAGGTCTCCCCTCGCGGTGCACCCGCCGACGTGGACGGGGGAGTTCTCGTGCGGCGGGCAGAAGAACGATAACCAGATCATGGATGCTTCTGCAACTTAGTTGCAGAAGCATCCATGATGCAGAGCTTTGCCGCCGCCGCGCGCCGTCGTTGCAGCTGGGCGACGAGCTGGTCGCTCGCCAGCAGCAGCACCGTGAGCCAGGAGATCGTCGCCACCTTCCCGAACGCGGCGACCCAGTCTCCGTCCGTCGGCAGCGCATGCCGGGCCTGCACCTGCAGCACGTACAAGGCGCTGACGCCCAGGCAGACCACCGGGCCGACGCGGGTCAGCAGACGGCCGCGGGGCACGAGCAGCGCCACGGCCGTCGCCAGGGCGACGATGACCCCCGCCACCGGGGAGACCAGCGCCGCCGAAAGCAGACCCATCCCCAATACGGCGAGCACGGTGGTGCGCGGGCTGGCACGCCCCGCCCGGTCGGACCACGGCTCGGCCGTCGGCAGATCCGGCTCGGGTGCCCGGGACGTTCGGGACGACCGCGTGGCCACGGTCGCGCGGGCTCGGCGGGTGTAGAAGATCACCAGCGCGAGGGAGAGCAGCACCGTCACCGCGGACAACACCAGGGAGAACCACACGATCCGTTGCGGGGCCCAGGTCAGCGTGACGGTGAACCCGGCGGCCGTCGGGGTGATCCGCCAGCCGTTCGCGTAGCCGTCCACCAGCCTGGGGGTACCCAGGTCGGCGCCGCCCACGGTCGCCTTCCAACCCGGGGAGAGGCTCTCCGCGAGCACCAGCCAGAACGGGGTACCGGGCCGCACCCCCGTCACGTCGACGGTGAAGGAGGTGTCGCCGGCCGACTGGACCGTCACCCGTGGCGTGGCGGCCGACGTCGTGCCGGTGGTGCCCGTCGCGGCTGGTGGGGTCCCGGCAGGGGAGACGGCGGAGGCGGCGCCGGTCGCGTTCAGCCACGGGCCGCCGCCGGCGTCCGAGGCCAGCAGCAGGCGATCGAGATCGATGCCGGCGAGGGCCCCGTCGGTGGTCCGGATCACGTGCTCCCCCGGGCCGAGGGTGATCGGCTGGCCGCAGGTGGCGACGGTCAACCCGAGCCGGTTGACCGCGTCGGCGGTGCCCCCGGTGACCTGCACCCCCACCGGCTGACCGTCGATGCTCAGCAGGTCGGTCCGGCAGGGCGCGGGGATCTGGGCCGGCAACAGCCCCGTCCTGGTGCTCCCTGCCGTGCCTGTCGTGCCCGCCGCGGGCTGACCGGTACCCGCGGCGCCGGCCGCGAGGCCGGGCATCCCGATCTCGGCGAGGCCCACCGGCATCGCCAGCGGCGAGCGGCTGATGGGGTCGATGCTGGTGACGGTCCGGGCGTCGTCGACGACGAACTTCCACGTGCCACCGGTAACGGCCGGGAAGGTGAGGGCCACCTCGCGGGTGCCCCCGCGCGCCGAGGTGTCGGTGACCGGAGGCACGGCCACCGCGCCGACCCGCTGGCCGTCGACCTCGATCCCGATGCGGGTCGGGATCGAGTGCCGACCGTCGGCGACGATCGACATCGTCATCGACGAGACCGTCAACGGGGTCGGCGAGGCGACCTGGATCCAGCTGCCCCGCGGGTTGCCGATGCCCGGGCTCCACGCGGTGGCCGGGTTTCCGTCGAAGGCGCTCGACGCCCGCGCCGCGAGCGATCCCGGCAGCCGGCCGGAGGAGGTCACCACCGGGAGGGCGGCCGGGCGGCCCAGCACCTGGTCGACGCGGTCGTCGGGGGAATAGGCGGAGACGCGGGCGGTGCCGGTGAGCGCGAAGGTCCGGGCCGTCGGCAGGGAGAACGACCGGCTGATGACCGACTCGGTGTCCTGCTTGAACGGTTCCGACGGGTTGGCCCGGTCCCGGGACAGCTCCAGCGCCAGCCGGTGGCCGAGGGAGGCGGCGCCGGCGGCGTCGAGGCTGTCGCTCGGCATCCGCAGCACCTCCTCGGCCGTCAGCGGTGCCCCGTTCGCTCCGGGGATGGCGACCTCGGCAAACCCGACCGCGGAGACGGTGTCGTAGCTGCGCTGCCGGCCGGTGTTCGTCGCGTCGATGTGGATGCGCAACGTCCGGAAGGCCCGGGTGGGGAAGCGCACGACCTGCCCGGCGGCGGTGCGGGAGGCGTCGGTGAGCGCGACGGTCACCGGGGAGCCGCCGTCGAAGGTCAGCGTCGCCCGAGTGATCCACCGGTTGCGCGGCCCGGTCAGCGGCTGGACGAGGCGGATCTGGTCCGTCGCGGTCGGCTCGGCCAGCGTGGTCTGCCAGGCCTCCCCGGCCGGGTCGGTGAAGGCGCCGACCCGCCACGCGGTGCCCGGGTCGCCGTCGATCGCGCGGACCGGTCGGTCGGACGCCCCGTAGGAGAAGCTGTTCCCGTAGCTGGTGGCG
The DNA here is from genome assembly GCF_977927585.1 of Frankia sp. CcWB2. NCBI lineage: Bacteria > Bacillati > Actinomycetota > Actinomycetes > Frankiales > Frankiaceae > Frankia > Frankia sp. CcWB2. The sequence goes on from NZ_CDWRCM010000056.1 coordinate 17,177, forward strand.
GTCACCTCAGCGATCTTCGCCGGGGATCCCGGGGCGTGCAGGGCGGCGGCGGTCTCGCTGGTCACGTTCTGGTCGGGGAACATCGGCAGCCGGTTGTCGTTCGGGTCCTTCGCCAGCGGCCTGACCCCGGGTTGCTCGACGTAGCCGAAGTTCTCCCGGATGCCCGTCCACCGTTCGGCGCGCCGCCGGTTGGTGTCGGTGATGAGCAGGTCCGCACCGTCGTCGAGGGCCTGGCGCATCGCGGCGGGATCGGTGGCGAGTGCCGGGGCGTAGAGGATCGCCCGCCCGTCGGCGATCGGCTCGGCGAGCAGGCCGGAGGCCGCCGCGTCTACCAGCGCCTCCCCGTTGCCGCTGACGAGCAGGGGCCGCGCGGTGGTGGCGGTGCGCACGATCGGCTGCGCGCCGCTGACCGGGAAGACGGCCAGCGCCGGCGGATCGGGCACCGACGGGTCGGTGCCGAGGGTGACTTCGTCGGTGAACGGGATACCGGGATCCTCGGCGACCGGCGGTCTGAAGGTCTGCGGTACGCCCAGCCCGTCCGGTCTGGTCGAGGTGAACAGGTTCCAGGTGGCCCGGGGGCGCGGGGTCCGGTACCGCTCGTAGGCGAGGTTGCTGCGCAGCACCACGTCGCCGACGCCCATCAGCCGGGCGAGATCCGGCAGGGCGGAGGTTTCGAACACCCCCTCCTGCAACCGGCGGTCCAGCGAGCGGACCAGGTCGACGCTGCCCGCCTCGCCGTAGGGGATGAGTTCCCGCACGACCAGCGGACGGTCCATCAGCCCCTCGGTGACCGGGTCGAGGGTGCTTCCCCAGCGGTAGTGGGAGAAGTCGGCACCGGGAAGCTCCAGCACCCGCGTGCCGTTGTTCCCAAGCGTCCCGTTGTTCCTAGTGTCCAGGGCGCGCGCGAGTTCGGTCTCGTAGGCGGGGACGTGCTCGGGGCGTTCGAGTAACGGCTCGACGAACTCGCCGCGGAACAGCGGTGACATGTCGAGGGCCAGCAACAGCAGGACCCCCCGGTGGCGAGCGGCGGGACCAGCCGCCGGCGCCGGCCCGACCGGACCGGCCGCCCACCTGGGGCACCTGGGGCAGCCGTAGCAGCCGTAGCGGTCGGACCGGCCGCCGCGTACCGCTCCCAGAGCGCGGCGAGCCCGCCCGCGAGCAGCACCGACATGCCCAGCGCGACCAGGGGGACCGCCCGGGGCAGCGAACGCAGCGCGAGACCGGCCGTCGATCCCTCGGCGAAGTCCTTGAACAGCCGTCCCCAGGGCGAGGGATCGTCGTACGGGTAGACGCCGACGGCGATCGTGGTGCCCAGCAGGATCAGCGCGACGAAGTAGCCGCGCTGGCCCCAGCGGATGGCCGAGGCGCCGATCAGGGCGAGGATGGGTATGGCGAAGCTGACCGCGGTCAG
>NZ_CDWRCM010000056.1:18930-19485 GCF_977927585.1 Frankia sp. CcWB2
GGGTGTAGTGGGTGGCCGGCCCGATCCACGGACCGAGCGCGTCCTGCCCGTAGAAGAACCAGTTGCCCAGGCCCCGCAGCACCTCAGAGGCCTGCGAGCTGCTGGCGACCGTCTCGATTGTCTCGGTGAAGGCGAGGACGTTGAGGCCGTAACCGGCCTGGGTGTAGAGCCCCGCGATCCACCATGCCGACGTGACGAGGACGACCAGCACCGCACGGGTGCACATACTCACGGCGGCGCCGAGCCGGACTTCGCGGGTACCCCAGACGGCGAACGGTATCCACAGCAGTGGGGCGGACAGAATGAAGATCAGGCTGGAGGCGTTGATGCTGCCGATCGTCGTGACCACGAGGGCGAAGGCGGCGGGGAAGCGCCAGCCGGCCCGGCCGGACTCCGCCTCGCGCAACCCGCGCACGGTGATGCCGATCAACCAGCCCAGTCCGGCGTAGGGCAGCAGGATCGCCGAGATCCGCGCCTCGTACTCCAGGATGTAGGGCGAGAGCATGTAGCCGAACGCGGCGACGAACGCGAAGCGGTCGGGCCAGCGGAACGAGC
>NZ_CDWRCM010000056.1:19589-20209 GCF_977927585.1 Frankia sp. CcWB2
GAACAGCACGCCGGTGCCGGCGCCGAACAGGATGGAGCCCGTCCACAGCCGCTGCGCGACCCAGTCGGGCAGGCCGACGAGATCCAGCAGCCAGTAGAAGGCGCCCTGCGGGAACAGGTAGCCGATGTTCTGATGGGTGACGGTGCCCATGCCGATGCCGGGGTCCCACATGGAGACCGCCCGGCGCAGCATCCGGCTCGGATCGAGGTAGAGGTACGCCTTGGTGTCGGCGCCGATCTTTCCTGGTGCCGTCGCCAGCAGCGGCAGATACGCCACGGCGGCCAGCACCAGGGTCGGCCAGGATGGCGGCCGCCGCCGGATCGTCGCCGAGGCCGGACCGGACTCGGTGCGACCGGACTCGGTGCGACCGGAGGGGGCCGGACCGGACGGCGACGTGGTCACGGTCACCGGATCACCGGATTACCGCAGTCACCGGTGCGGCCCAACCAGGTCCGCGGCCCGGGCCGCGGTGGAGCGGCGGCCCTGATGCCGGGCCGCCTCCCGGGCGAGTGCCGCGAACGTCGAGCGAGCCGTCTGCGCCCAGGTGAAGGTCGCCGCATGCGCCAGCGCCCCGGCGGACAGCCGGGTGCGCAGATCGTGATCGGTCAGCACGCCGGCCA
>NZ_CDWRCM010000056.1:20556-23197 GCF_977927585.1 Frankia sp. CcWB2
GTGTCTTGCCCAGGTCGGCCGGATCCTCCACCAACACGCCGGTCTCGCCGTTGACGACCGCGTCGGTGTGTCCGGCGATCTTCGTCGCGACCGACGGCGTGCCGCAGGCAGCGGCCTCGGTGATCGTCATGCCCCAGCCTTCACGGGCCGAGGCCGAGGTCAGCACCCAGGCGCGCCGATACAGCGCCAGCAGGGCGTCGTCGTCGACCCGCCCGACGAGGTGCAGCCAGCCGCCGGCTCCGGCAGCGGAGATCCGCTTCTCCAGCTCCACCCGCTCGTAGCCCTCGCCGACGATGACCGCCTCCATCGCCGGATGTTCATCGTGGGCGCGGACGAGCCCGTCGATGAGGACGTCGAACCGTTTCACCGGCACCAGACGCCCGACAGCGAGGACGAGCGGATGCGGCGAGCGCTCGCCTGCGGGGGAGAACGACGGGTCGATGCCCGGCGGCACGACCGAGATGTTGCGCGGCGGCAGGCCGAGCAGTTCGATGATCTCGTGCCGGGACGACGGGGACAGCGTCAGGATGCGCGTACGCTGGTACAGCAGTGGAGCGATCTTGAATTCGACGGTCTCGCCGATCCTGGCCAGCTTCGGGGACAACACCATCCGCCACATCTCGGCATGCACGTGGTGCAGGAACACCACCCGGGGGCAGCGGGCCCAGACCGGGGAAAAGAACGGCATCCCGTTCCAGATCTCGACCAGACCGTCCCAGGGCCCGCCGCGGCCCAGCGCGCCGGACACCGCTGTGCGCGGGAAGACCGAGTACCGGCCCGCCTTGCGGACCACCGTGTAGCCGTTGCGGTGGACGGACTCCGGATGGCCGGACGCCACGGCCGTGCGCAGGCTCACGTCGATGCCGGCCTGCGCCCACAGCTCCGCGACCTTGTCGGCGTGCAGCTCCGACCCGCCCGACTCGGGGTCGTCGAGATCACGCCAGGCCAGCATGTGCACGCGGCGCAGTCCCGAAGTCTCGACCAGCTCGGCGAGGGAGAGTCGGCGCGGCGCGGCCTCGATCCCGGGCGCTCCCACCTGCGCGGCCAGGAGGCCCGGCGGGACCGGGACGGCCGGCGGCACGACGAGGCCATCGGGGGTCGGCGGGATCGTCGCGCCGGGGCCGCGACGATTGCTCGCGGCGCTCATGCCCGAGCCGTCCGGCGGGCGGCGGCGAGCACCGACAGGCCGGTGACGATGGCCAGCACGGCCTGGCAGGCGAGGTTGGCGCGGGCGGTGCTCGTCGGTGATCCGTCCGCCCACAGCATGAGGGGGACGGCCGCGGCGGCGGCCAGCCCCAGGGCCAGCAGTACGCCACGCTCGCCGAGAGCGAGCAGGTAGTGGGTGAACAGCACGGTAGCTCCGAGACAGGTCATCGCTGCGGCCAAGGGGAGAAGCGCGCCGGAGGCATCGGTGAAGCGAGAGCCGAAGGCCAGGGAGAGAAGTGTGTCGGGTGCGAGGAGAGCGGCGGAGAGCAGCCCCAGTGCGGGTACGAGGAGTATCGCTAGCGTTGCTCCGAGTTGATGGAGGGCGTGCTGCCCGAGATGTCGTCGATCGGCGGCCTCCGGCAGCAGGAAGCCGGCCAGTACGACCGCCGCCAGTACGAGTACCTTGCTGGCCACCGAGACGGCCGCGTAGGAGCCCGACTGGTCGGGGGCGAGCCGGCCCTGCATAAGGACGTCGATGTTCTGCAGGAGGCCGAGCATCGCCAGCGCGACGAGAGCGGCGCCGACCTCGACGGCCAGCCGGGCCGTGGGCGCCGCGGGCGAGCCCGGCTCGGGCGACATTCCTACGACCGCGTCCGGGTGGCGGCGCAGCGTGGACCGCGTGTGGGCGAGGGCGGCCAGCACACCGAGCAGGACGCCGATCGCCGCGCCGGTCTCGTCCAGACCGGCGAGCACCAACCCGATCGTGAACACCGTCTTCACTGCGGCGTCGACGAGCAGGTTGGCGGCCAGCGCCGGATAGAGCCGGCCGCACTGCAGCAGCCCCCGGTCGACGCAGAGCAGACACCAGGCGGCACCGGCGGTCACGATCTCGGCGACGCCGCCGGGACCGGGCAGCGACAGCTCGTGGGCCACGAAGCCCCGAGCGGCCACCGCGAGCACGGCGACGACCAGCACGAGCGCGACCCCGACCCGGCGGACCCGGCGGACCCACTGCGCCACCAGGTCCAACTGCCCGCTGTGCTGCCAGGTGGTGATCCGCCGGACCACCCCCACGAGCAGGGCGCTGCCCGGCATGGACACGATGAAGAAGATTGCGATCAGTTGGGCGACCACGCCGTAGGACCGGGTACTCATCGCGCGCGCGATGATCAGCGTGACGCCCATGTTGGCGAGGTTGGCGAGCTGGCCGGCCAGCGCCAGCGGGATGGCGCCGCGCACCGCCCCCCGCAGCCGGGTGCCCCGGGTCTGTTTTAGGCGTTTACGCAGCGTCCAGCCGTCGGTCGCGATCGCGGCCGACGCGCCGCCCAGTTGGGCGGTATTGCGCTTCATGCGGAGTCCTCCCCGACGACATACGCAGGGGTACTCCCCACCCCGCGCAACGGAATGCCCGCGTGGGGCCGGTTCACCCGCGCCGGGGTGGTCGGCCGCCTGGTACGCCCGGGAACGGTGCTCAACGGATTGTCAGTGCCTTGTC
>NZ_CDWRCM010000057.1:0-3120 GCF_977927585.1 Frankia sp. CcWB2
GCGTCGATCCGACCCGGCCACCTTGATCGGAAACCAGGCCGGTCAACGCATCGAAACCCCATGTGCGGAAGACAGAGCTAGACGGGCAAGGGTAGGAATCTACCATCCTGCCTGACGACCTCATTGCATCAGGTACGTCCCCTGGGACGAGGAACGTCCGCGCGGAGGCCCTCGATGAGGGCCGCGACCCCGTCGAGGATGCGTTCCAGCCCGAAATCGAAAGACCGGGCGGGCGGCCCATCGCCGCATCGGCCATGAGCATGAGCAGTTCGTCCTTGACGGAGATGTAGCGGTAGAGCGACATCGTCGCCGCGCCTGGTTCCGCGGCAACCCGGCTCATGGACAGGCCGGAGATCCCCTCGGTGCGGGCGACCTCGATGCCGGCACCGCCCGGGTTGCCGGCCACGACGTACTCACCCAGCGTCGCGAGGTGCGGCGGCGCATCAGCCTGACCGGCCAGTACGCCGCACTCGACAAGGCGCGGACCGGGGAGGAGAACCTGTGCCTGCTCGACGAGCTCGCCATCATCGCGGCCTCGCTCCTGCTGGCCGGTGTCCTGTTCAGCCGCCGCACGCAGTGACGTCCGGGCCACAGGCAAAGCCTGATCCGGATCAGCCGTTGCGGCATGCCGCACGCGGTGGGACGTCGGAACCGGAAAATAACGCCATCACTTCCTGCATCAAGCCGAAAAACGCGCTGCCCGCCGAATGCGGGCCAACACCATCCTGCCGTACGGCGCGCGGACAAAGTACTCACCTCACCCCTGACGATCGCGTACACCTCTAGGCTCCGAACCCGTGCACCGGGAGACTTCCGCACCACGGATCCGATATCCGGATCATCACCTCGTCACGGCCGCGGACGATCGCGCGCCCGTCGGCCAGGTTCGCCGGCAGGCTCCTTTTCCCACGCCCAGAAGGGGATCATCCGAGTGACCACGACTGTCAAGACCACGAACGTGTTCGATTTCGCGCCCAACGACAGAACACTGCTCGACGCGGAGATCGCCGCTCTTGAGAATCTCGAGAGCGGCGACTTCAGGAATCTCCCGCCGGCGACCGTGGCAAAGTTCGAGGAACTGCGGGGAGCGGGGGCCTTCACCGCGACCAGGATCCCCGGAGCCGATGCCGGCGTCCAGCTCGACGCCGGCGTGCTGGTCCCCCTCAGGCCGGGGCCGAACCCGGTCGTCATCATGCCGGCTCCGCTGGCGTCGACGGGGTGGAAATCGTATCCGGGGATGCTGTTGAACTTCGCACTCAAGGGATATCTGGCGGTCGCGTACAGCGAGCGTGGGCTCGCCGACTCCACGGGGAAGATCGACGTCGCCGGTCCGCGAGACCGGGCGGACGGCTCGGCCGTGATCGACTGGGTACTGAACACCTATCCCGACCGCGCAGATCCGGATCGAATCGGGTTCGCGGGGTCGTCCTACGGCGCCGGCCAGAGCCTGATCATCGCGGCGCACGACGACCGGGTGAGGGCCGTGTGCGCGCAGAGCGCCTGGGCCGATCTGGGCTGGTCGCTGTACGAGAACGAGACACGACACCTGCTGGCGTTCGAGGAGCTCACCAAGCTGTTCGGCGAGGAGAACCTCTCCGCCGAAGTCAAGGAGATCTTCGACGACTTCCGGGCCAATCGGAATATCGAACGGTTGCTGGAGTTCAGCGCGGTCCGTTCACCGGTGACCTACCTGAACGAACTCAACGCCAGGAGGGTCCCTATCTTCCTCGGCACCTACTGGCACGAGACCATCTTCTCGGTGCCCGCGGTGGTGGAGTTCTTCAACGCACTGATCGGTCCCAAACGTCTCCTGGTACTGATCGGAGATCACGGCGGCGACGAGATCAAGGGATTTCTCGGCGGTATCAGTCGTCCGACAGCGACGACCTTCCGCTGGCTGGACCGCTTCGTTGCCGACGAGGAGAACGGCGTGGAGAACGACGGCGACGTGCACACCGAGTACATGCACAACCTGTTCACGGTCAAGAAACTCGCCAACTGGGACTCGTACACGCTGCCGCTGCGGCGCTACTACCTGAACGCACCGCTGCCGGGGACATCAGACGGCTCATTGACTCCTCAGCCCAACTCCGGGGGGAGCCACACCTTCCGGGCCGGCACGGACACCCCCGCCCTGATAGCCCCGGCCCTGGTCCAGACCGGCATCCTCGAAAGACTGGGGGCTCCGATCGTGTACGAGACCTCGGAGATCTCCCGCGAGGACGCCGCGGTGTGGTCGACCGAACCGCTCACCGCACCGAGTCAGATCATCGGGACCGTCTCGGCGCATCTCACGGTCACCCCGTCCGCGAAGAGCGCGACGCTCGTGGCGCACCTGTTCGACGTCGACCCGGGTACCGGTAAGGCAAAAATCATCACCAGCGCGCCCTTCACCCTGCTCAACGACCGTGAGGGAGAGACGCGGACGATCGACATCCACCTGCAGCCGGCCGACTACCGCATCACGCCGGGCCGCCAGATACAGCTGGTCGTGGACACCAAGGACAGATTCTTCGGCGACGCCACCGTCACCAACAACAAAATCGAGATCTCGTCCACCGACGGCTCCTCGTCCTACCTGGACATTCCGCTCGGCGAGATTCCGCTCGAGAACGACTAGCCGACCGGATCCCACGGCGCACGCCTACCCGGGCCGGAACCGTGGTCGCGGTTCCGGCCCGGGCTCGGCCCGGGTGCGGATCGGCAGGATCGCGCCGCAGCCCGATGTGCTGGTCCATCGTGCGTCGTCGAGCTCAACTATGATTGCATCGTCCTCGACGGTATTGCGGTCTGTGATGGTCGGAGGTTTACATGGCGCCTGCGCCACGGTTTCATCGGGTCGCCGCACTGCAGCGGCGTTTCGTGGACCGCGAACCGGTGCTGGCGGCTTTCGCCGAAGAGCTGACCCATATAGGTGACGGTCCACGGGTCTTCAACGCCACCGGCGTGGGCGGTATAGGTAAGTCACGACTACTGCGCGAGTTGAAGGACCGGACGGCAACCCGGTATCGAACGGCATCACTCGATCTGCAGGTGCACTCGTTGCGCCAGCAGGAAGAAGCACTGGCGGTGCTACGCAACGAACTGGGGTCGCAAGGGGTCCACTTCGATCGCTTCGAC
>NZ_CDWRCM010000057.1:3506-5857 GCF_977927585.1 Frankia sp. CcWB2
CTACACCCACACCTGCGGTTGAACCGTTCGGAACTGGCATTCATCGACGAGAGTTCCATTCTCGCGGATATCGCCGACACGATGACCGGAATTCCGGTTTTCGGTACGGCCCGCGGCCTTGTCAAGCTGTTGGAGCGCGGCGGCTCCGACGTACGCCGCCGCCTGCGGGTGCGGCGCGATCCCACCCTGGCGACGCTCGACGACCTGCCGAACAGTGAGCTCGCCGACGCCGTCACGTTTCTGTTCGCTGAAGACCTTCGGGCCGCCAGCCAGGACAGACAGTATGTGATCATCATTGACAGCCACGAGGCCCTGGTACCGAGCCCGGTACGCACCGGACGGGCGCAACTCGCGGATGCCTGGCTACGTGATCTCGTGGCACAGCTCGACCGTGGCCTGGTGGTCATCGCCAGCCGGGAACCGTTGCGGTGGGAACTGACGGATCCCGAATGGGACGGCCTCATCAAGATGTGCGACATCGGCGGCCTGCCCATGGAAGCCCGGCTAGAACTCCTCGACACCGGCGGGATCACCGATCCGTTCCAGCGCCAGATAATTGCGGACGCCAGCGCAGGTCTCCCATTCTATCTGAACCTGGCGGTGGACACGCACCTACAGACCGGTGGGCGGGTCAGCGGCGCCCTCGTGTCCCAACAGGAGCTCTTGGCACGCTTCCTTCAGCATGTCGCCCCGGAAGAAATTCGATCGCTGGAGGTCCTGAGCCCGGCACGAATCTTCGACTATGATATTTTCCGGATGCTGACGGCCACATTCCATCTCCCGGGGCATCGCATCGCCTGGGAATCCCTCACCGCATATTCGTTCGTCTACCCGGCAAACACCGCGCTGCGGTTTCATCCGCTCATGGCCGCCGCTCTGCGGGAACGGCTTTCTCCGGGCACTACCACCGACATCCACGCCCTGCTACAGGGACTGTGGGAGAACCGGGCCGACCAGGCGACCGGCCGGGACAGTGGCACTCATGCCGCCCGCGCCCTGCGAGAGGCCGCCTATCACGCCCTCCAGGGTCGGCAGATCAGCGGCGACAGCATCCTCGGCTATGCCGACCGCGCGGTTCGCCGTGGGGGACACAGCGCCGCCCAAGGCATCACCGAGGACCTGCGCGCCCGGCTCAACGACCAGCCCGACCACGACAACTTGCCCGAAGCCCTGCGGTGCCTGCAGGCTGAGGCAGCGATTCGCCTCGGCGACGCGGCCACGGTCACGGCGCTGGTTCCCGAACCGGTCACCGCTCTGGCCATCGACACAATGGTCGGCGCGCGGCTCGCCGTGGCCGCCGGACATGGGCGGCGCATCGCCGGTGAGACCCGGGCCGCGCTCGGCGCCTACACCCAGGTCTGGGACCGTGCCACGGGGGCATCCCGGCTGACCGCGGGCCTGTGGGCCGCCGACCTTCACATGGCCCAGGGCCGGTTCCAAGACGCGGAAGTACTCGCCACCGACCTGGGTGCGTCCGCTCCGGGGCAGGACGCCGAGTTCCACGGAGACGTGGCCCGGATGCGTCACCTCGCTCACCGGTTCGCGTTCGAGTTCGACGCCGCCGCCCGCTATCTCGACGAGGCCGCCGCCCACTACGCCGCGGCCGACAGCGTCCTCGGGTTGGCCAACATCCAGACCAACCGGGCCGAACTCCTCGCCTACACCCACCCTGCCGAGGCAATCGTCGAGGCAGGCCAGGCGATCGAGATCCAACGCGAGATCGGCGCCCATCACGAGCTCGGCAAGGCGTATACCGCTCTCGCTGTCGGGCAGCTCCGATGCGGTCAACTCGACGAGGCCGAGACCTCCCTACGGTCCGCGTGCGCCGCCCTCGACGGAGTCGGGTATCGCTCCGGTCGAGCCCGCGCCGAGTTCTACCGCGCCTTGGTCCATGCTCGCCGGGGTCAGCTCGACGAAACGGTTTCCTCGCTCCAGTGGACAGTCCGCGAGCTGGAAGCAGCCGACGTCTACCCGACGATCATCCTCTGCTCGGCGCACGCACTGTCCATCCTCGGCATCGATGACGAGCAGGTGACCGCCGCCGCGAGCCGGGCACGGGCAGGAATCCAGCCGTTCGGCACGCTTACCGATCTTGACGCCCGCATTGAGGACTTCGTCGCCGACCTGCTCGACGGGCACACGTGGCGGCCCGACGAGCTGTACCGGCAGGCGGTCGGGCGCCCCGATGCCGCGTCGGGTTTCTACAACCACAACATCCGGATGGGCACGCCGACCGGAGACGTGATTGTCCGTATCCCGATTCCGGGCAGCGACATCATGGACCTGATGATCTGGCCGGAAGGGGATGTGCTGCGCGCCATCCGCGGGACCGTGACCCACGCGCCCCGTCT
>NZ_CDWRCM010000057.1:6325-7416 GCF_977927585.1 Frankia sp. CcWB2
TCCTACGCCCGCATGCAGCCCCGCTACCAGATCGTGGAATTCCTTCCCGGTCAGCTCCTCGATAACACCGCACCACGCGGCACCCGCGTTCCCGACCACGTCATCGGCGACGTCGTGGAGCTCTTCGGGCAGCTCGGCCTCATCCCGCGCGAACGCCTGCCGCAATCGCCGCCAGGCTGGCCGGCGGACGGGCGGACCGCCGACTTCGCCCGCAGCCTGTCCGCTGTCACCGCAGGCGTGCATTCCCGGTTCCTCCCCGACTTCGGCGATCTGTACGCCGAGTTCGGCATCCCCATCGACGCGCTCACCGAGATCAACAGTCGATGGACGACGCTGCACCCGCGGCCTTTCCGCCTCCTCCACACCGACATCCACCGCAAGAACATCATCATCTCGGATGGCCAAGCCTACTTCCTCGACTGGGAACTCGCCCTGTGGGGCGATCCGGTCTATGATCTTGCGGTCCACCTGCACAAGATGAGCTACCAGCCCGACGAGTCAGCCGCACTCATCCATGGGTGGACCTCCGTTGTCAACGGTCCGGCCGCCGAGGGATGGCAGTCAGACCTCGACACCTACCTCTCCCACGAACGGGTGCAGTCCGCCATCGTCGACACCGTCCGCTACACGAAAATCATCACCGAGGGAAACCTCACCCGCGATGACACACATGCATTCATCGACAAGCTCGTCGGGAAACTCGCCGCCGCGCATGCCGTACTCAGCAACCGAGTGACCATCGACCACGAGGCCGCCGCAGCCCTCATACAGCAGTGGGCCGGCAGACGCCGATAGCCAGCCCAGCGAGAACGGCCAGGTGTCCGCGCGGCTCGACATCAGTGGAGTCCACGGACGTGCCGTACGGGGAGTAAGGGATGGCCTGCGACGATGCATGATCGCGTGGCGGCCGAGTTTTGGGGAGCCAGTCACGGTTCAGGAACCGCAGACCGTACTCAGCTCCCCCAAATTCGCATGCCTGCATGCCTGCCGACCGCCCTTCATCTCGACTTTCTCCCCGACGGCGGCGTGTTCCTCTGCGCCGACTGCGAAACCCCGTTCGGCGCGCACGTCGTCCCGGTGTCTCTCTACGG
>NZ_CDWRCM010000057.1:7731-11848 GCF_977927585.1 Frankia sp. CcWB2
CTGGGTTTCCCGCCGGTCGGCGCGGAACTGGTCGATGACCACGGTGAACTGGCCGTTGACCGTGACGTCGGTGATGCCGGAGAACAAGGCACCGGTTCCTGGCAGCGCCACGACCGTACGGACACAGACGACGAACGACGCGCCTGGCTCCAGGGTTGCCGCGCCGTCCCCGGGATCCCCCGCACCACAGTCGGCGCCCTCGGGAGCAAATCGGACCTGTGGCGCGCCGGGGACGCCCTGGTCGGCGAGGGCGAGCTGCGCGGCGAGCCGTGCCCGGTCCATGCCCTGCGTCTCGCTGCCCGCGGTGGCGAACGCCCGCCCGGCCTCCCGGGCGGCCTGGGTCACCCCGAACGCCGCGCGCTGCACCGCGAAGACGCACAGGAACAGGTAGACGAACGGAACGAGCAGCACGACGGACAATCCAACGAATTCGATCATCGCCGAACCGTCGTCGGCCCCGGTCGCCGGGCCTGCCCGTTCGGGCCAGACAACGCGGCCTATGCGACCAATGCGACCGACGCGGCGCACGGAAGCCACGCAACCTGTCCTGATCATCAGGATCGTCCGCGGCACGGAGCGCAGGGCCGCCCGCGCGATCCGATCTCCCGCCACGACACCCCTCGTCACGGCAGTTCCTTGAGTGCGTGGCCCTTCACCGTGATCGTGATGCCGTCGCCCAGTGGGACTAGGACGAGCGGCACGGCAACCCGGCAGGTGACCTCCGCGAGCGGCGTGCCACCCGGCCCGTCGACCTGCGCCCCGGTGCAGACGGCGTCGGACCGTCCCGGGATGGTCCGCGCGATGAGGGCCTGGGCGTAGGGACCGCCCTCGCTCGCCGGCACGCCGAGATTGGCCGCGTGCCTGGCTCCCTCGGCAGCGTCCGCCGCGAGCGTGTTGCGGATGTGCAGCACCAGGCCGACCTGGATGATCCCCAGGATCAGGAAGAGCAACAACGTCCCCACCAGGATGAACTCGACGACGGCCGATCCGCCGTCAGCCGCGTCCGAGCCGTCCTCGACGCCGTCCTCGACGCCGTCCTCGACCGCGTCCGGTCGCTGCCCGGTCCCCCTGGGGCCGCCGTCGATCCCGTCCGGCCCCGCGGCGGCCGCGAGCTCAGCCGCCACCGCCGATACCCGACACCGAGTTGATGGCCGAGGTGAACAGGTTCTGCAGGGCGGGCGTCGCCAGGGTGGCGATCGCGACCACCAGCGCCGCCGTCATGACGGTTATCATGACCCAGCCGGGGACGTCCCCCCGATCGCGATCATGGTGGCCGCCCGATGCGACGGCTGACCGCCAGGCCCGCCATCTCGCTTTCATGGCCTGCCCTGTTCGTCCCATGTCTCCTCCTTTAGGCTGGCTGATCCGACCTCGCCGGACGGGCGCGTCCACCTGCGGGCGGCCACCTGCGCGCCCCGGGCACTCACTGCGCGATCACGGTGAAACTCACCAGGGCCGGGTAGAAGGCAAAGATCACGGTCGTCGGCAGGACGAGGAACACGACCGGGATCATCATCGCGATCTCCTTGCGGCCACCGGCCTCTAGCAGCTGCCGCTTGCCCGCCTCACGCGCGTCAACGGCCTGCGCGCGCAGGATGTCCGCCAGCGGCGTCCCCCGTTCGATCGCGACCGCCATCCCGTCGACGAACCGCACCAGGGGTGCCAACGCCGTGCGCGCCGCGATGCCCTCCAACGCCTGCACGAGGGTGGCCCCGGCGCGGGCGTCGGCCAACGCGAGCCGCAGCTCGTGCCCAAGCTCGCCGTGGGTCAACCGGCTGACCCGCTCCAGCGCCCCGATGGCCGACTCCCCCGCGGTCACCGCGAGCGCCAGCAGCTCGGCGATCGTCGGGAACTCCAGCAGCATCCGGTCCTCGCGCTCGGAGATCGCCCGCGACAGCCAGTAGTCCCGGGCCACCACCCCACCGGCCGTGCCGGCGACGATCAGTGCGACACTGACCAGGGTCGGCGGGCCGACGCCGAGCAGCGCGCGCAGCGCCAGCAGGAGGGCGCCGATCAGCGCCCCGCTGGCCGCGCAGATGACCTGCTGGACGCGGAACTCCTCGATGCTGGTCCGTCCGCCGGCCTGGGTCAGCCGGCGTCGCAGGGCGGCCCGGCCCCCCAGGAAACGGTCGAGCCGACCGGCGGCGTCCGCGAGTAACGGGCGCGCGAGCGCCTCGACCGCGGCGAGACCCGGCCGCGGCACCCCCCGCGGCCGGTCCTCGAGCAGCCTCGAGGGTGTGGGGGTGTCCCGCAGGTAGGGATCGATTCGGTCAGCGAGGTGGATGCGCCGGGCCCGGGGGGAGCGGTAGACGATGATGACCAGGCCCAGCCCGACGAGGAACCCGATCAGCGCACCGCTGGCGACCGTAGTCATGATCCCGCCCCCCGGCCAGCGGCCGCTCCCCCGCGCAGCACCCGGCCCTCCTCCGGCAACCGGCCGATCCGCTTCATGAGCAGGTAGGCGAGGGCCGACACGGCGCCGCCCACCACGAGCACCAGGACCCCGGTCGGGCTGTCGTAGGCTCGCACGTTCTGCCCCCGGGTGGCCAGCAGGAGCAGCACGATCCAGGGGGCGGCGAGCGCGAGCCAGGCGGCGTTCACCGTCCAGCTCTGCCGCGTCTCGAGCTCGGCGCGGGTGCGGGCGTCCTCCCGCAGGAAGGTGGACAGCGTGCGCAACAGCCGGCCGAGGTCGGTCCCGCCGACCTCCCGGGCCATCCGCAGTGACTCGATGATGCGGTCGGCCACCGGATCGGCGAGCTCGTCGGCGAGGCGGTCCAAGCAGGCCGAGAACGACCCGGTGGCGCTGTAGTCCTCGCCGAACCGGGTGAAAGCCGGTCGCAGCTGTACCGGCCCCCGCACCCCCACCGCGGCCAGGCCCTCGGGCAGCGACATCCCGGCCCGCACCGCGCTGGACAGGTTGTCGACAACGTCCGGCCACAGCTCCCGCAGATCATGCATGCGGGCATGCCGCCGACGGACCACGAGGGCCCGGGGCAGCAGACTCGCAAACACGACGAAGGCGCCGGCCAGCGACACGGTCTCGGTGAATGCCAGGACGACCAGGCCGGCTACCAGGCCCAGACCCAGGCTGATCATGACGAACTGACGCGGGGTCACGCCGCGGATGCCCGCCTGGGCGAGCAGGTCGCTCGTCGACCGTTCCCAGCGCGCCGTCGCCGACCAGGCCGCGAACCGCGGCCGGCCGCTGGTGACGATGAGGAACAGACCCAGACCGAACAGCAGGCCGAGGAAGATGCCCATCATCGCTCCGCGGCGATCTCGGGCCAGCCCCCGCCGGGCCGATGATGATGGTAATCATGGTCGCCCTGGGCCAGCAGGGCGGGCAGGTCGTAGCCGGCGCGGGCGAACCGTTCGGGATGTGGCGGGAAGCCGTCGGCGCGGACCAGTCCGTCCGCGCGCGAGCGGTAGATCTGGGCGATCTCGATGACGTCCCCCTCCGTCCGGCCGGGCAGCGCGACGACCTCGGTGACGCGGCGCCGGCCCGAGACGTCCTTCTCCAGATGGACGACGAGATCCACGCTGGCGGCGACGGTGGGCACCACAAAGGCATGGCTGACGTTCTCGCCGGCGAGCAGGGGCAGGGTGCACAGTTTCGTCACGGCCTCGCGAGCCGAGTTCGCGTGCAGGCTGCACATACCGGGCAGCCCAGAGTTGAGCGCGATCAGCAGGTCGAGCGCCTCCTCCTGGCGAACCTCGCCGACCAGGAGCCGGTCCGGGCGCATCCGCAGGGCCTCCTTGACCAGCCGGCGCAGCCGGATTTCCCCGCTGCCCTCCAGGTTGGCCTGCCGGGTCTGCATCGCCACCCAGTCGGCGGCCCGCAGCTTCAGCTCGAACACCTCCTCGCAGCTGATCACCCGTTCCCGGGCCGGGATGGCCGAGCCGAGACAGTTGAGCATGGTCGTCTTGCCGGCCTGAGTGCCGCCCGCAATGATGATGTTGAGGCCGGCGACGACGGCAGCGTCCAGAAAGGTGGCCGCTGCCAGCGTGATCGTCCCGAGATCGACCAGTTCGTCCAGGCTCGACGCGGACAGCACAAACTTACGGATGTTGATCGACCAGTGCACCCGGGTGACATCGGGGATGACCACGTGCAGCC
>NZ_CDWRCM010000057.1:11960-12993 GCF_977927585.1 Frankia sp. CcWB2
GGGAACCGTCCGGAAGCATGGCGTCGACGAACGGGGTCGAGAGGTCCACCCGCCGGCCCGAGGACTTCAGCATCCGCTCGACGAGGTCCTGGACCTGATCGGCCGTCAGAATGGTCGTCGTCAGCTCGCTGCGACCGGCCCGGGCGACGAATACCCGGCCCGGCTCGTTGATCCAGATCTCCTCCACGGTGGGGTCGTCGAGGTGGCGTTGCAGCGGCCCGAACCCGGCAACCGCGTCATAGACCAGCCGGGCGGTGACGTCCCGGTCGACGACCGGGGGAAGGTCACTGACGAGAACCCGTTCCTCATAATCGGCGAGCACCTCGTGAACGAGCTGACGCACCTGCGCCGGGTCCCGCACGGGATCGAGAGAACGCCGCCGGACGAGCTCTCTGACCTCGTCCTCCACGAACGATGTCGCGTCCAGCCAACTGCCGCGTGCCACCGCCACGGAAACCGCTGCTCCTCCGGCTTTCGTCTCTTCCCGCCCCGATAATTGCCACGAAGCGTAGAAAGAAGGTCACTGGTAAGCAACCCCCGACGCCGGGGGCAGACGCAACAACGTTCGCACAACCCCCACCGGGGACATGGAGCGGGTAGGGCTCAGGTAGGCCACAGCCCGTACAGAGTCCCCCCTTGACCACCAAGGTTGCTACTCTCCGCAGTCAAAAAGCGGTCGCGGACCGGACATTTGTCATCGCTCTGTGCGCATATCGACTGCACCGACGGTGCACCAACCGCCCCGGAAACGCCCGCGCGATTTCTCCCTCGAAACGACGCCGAGGCGATAGCCTTTCGGCGGTCCCTAACCCGAACATCCCTGTAGCCGATATCGCATCGCTGGGTCGACAGGCGGAATCCCCCCACCCCGCCGGTCTCATCCAGCGTCCCACCAACGCCTGCCTCGGGGGTCCCTTCCGTGTCCGGTCAGCCAACAACCAGCGCGGTCGCCAGCCGCCCGCGAGAACCTCATTCGGCCACCAGGGCGGCGTTGCTCCCGACGCCTCCCCGGCACGATCCCCCGGAGTGGAAA
>NZ_CDWRCM010000057.1:13464-22825 GCF_977927585.1 Frankia sp. CcWB2
GGGGCATCACGATGAGCGGCGCCCGGGATCCCCGATCGTCAGACATGTTCGACACGACCGCTTGGAAAATGTTCTGGCGGATTGTCGAAAACTGCCCGGTCGCGGTATTCGCCACCGATGCGGCAGGCCGGTATCTCTTTGTGAACCGGCCGTGGTCCAAGTTGACCGGCGTTACCCGCGACGAGGCGGTCGGATGGGGATGGCAACGCATCGTCCATCCCGGCGACGTAGCGAACGTCGGCAGCCGGTGGCGGCGCCTCGTCACGCACGGCGACGGGTTTTCGATCCAGGTCCGGTTGATCCGACCGGGTGAACCACCCTGCGACGCGGTCATGCAGACGATGGTGACCTCGGCAGGGGACGGTAGACAACGGATCGTCGGCACCCTCACCGTGCCGTCGGCCAGTGCGTTCGGGAACGCCGCCGGGCCGGTGACGGGTGTGCCGGTGACGGGTGTGCCGGTGTCCTCGCCGCGGGTCCAAGGGCGTCACTCCCCGATCGGCCCATCGTCCGCGGGCCAGCCCGATACCGACGACGTCGCCGTCCAGGAACGGGCCGAACCCGACCTCGCTTCCCGCGAACCGACGTCTCACGAACCGGCGCATCACGAACCGGCCGATCTCGAACACCTTGACGACGGGCAGGCCGAGCTCGACCGCCTTCGCCGTCGCGAGGCGGCTTTCGAACTCGCCGCTCTCGATCCCGACCTCCTCGACGGGCACCTGCTCGATCAGGATCTCCTCGGTCTCCAGGCCCTCGCCTCCGATGGGGTGCCCGCGGGCGATCTCGACAGGTTCGGCGTGTTCGACGGACCGGGCCCGTTTGATCTGCCGGACCAGTCCGACCGGTCGGATCGCCCCGATCGGGTGGACGAGATAGCCCGCCTGGACGGGCTGGACGGGCACGGTGACACCGAGGAGACCGATCTCGTCGACGCGGCCGGGGACCGCGAGGACGACGGCGAGTACCCGCGACGCGAAGCACCCTCGGCCTGGCCTCGGGCCGACCAGTCCGATCGGGGCTGGGAATGGTCTGTTCCGCTTCCCCGCCGGCCGGTTCCCGGCGAACCGACGCCGGGCCGGGCGACATCCCGCGAAGCCACCGAGGATCGGCCCACAGTCGGGTTTCCCCGCGGGACGCTCCCGCCTGGCGCGGAGTGGCGCGCGGCCGTGGCCCTGCATCGCAGCGAGAATGACGACCTGCGTCCCTTCGGACGCGCCAGGGGCTCGAACCACACCTGTGGCTGCCCGTTCACCGAGGCCCGACGGATCGAGGAGGCATGCCGGGACCGGGAACGCTGGCTGACGACCCTGCTCGCCGAACTGACGACCGCCGTGCTCATCGCCGACCGGGACGGGCGTGTGGTGGCGGTGAACCAGGTGTACTGCGATCTGTTCGATCTGGCGGACCTGCCCGTCGACCTGGTCGGAACGGATTGCCGGCTGCAGCTGCGTCCCCGGCCCGGGCTGGTGGACGATCCATCCGGATTCGCGACGCGCCTGGACACCCTGCTCCGTCGACGGCGGACGCTACGCCGGGAGGCAGTGATGTTCGCCGACGGGCGGGTGTTCGAGCGTAGCCACATCCCGCTGACCGCGGCCGACGGCTACCGCGGCCATGTCTGGCTCTACTCCGACGTCACCGACCGCCGGATCCTGGAGGCTGAGATCGAGGGACTCATCTCCGGACTGTGACGAGCGAGGTGGACGGCGGTCCGGTCAGTAGACGCCGCCGTAGTGCCGGGCCTGCAGATCCTGGGCCTGGCCGACCCAATCATCGGAGACGATGCGGTCACCGAAGCCATCCAGCCGGTGAGCGAGCCGCTCGACGTCGGTATCACCCATTTCGGCCAGCTGACTGAAGGTTGTGATGCCCAACGCCCGCAGCCGGGCCTCGATCACCGGGCCCACGCCGACAATCTCCTTGAGGTTGTCGCCGCCCGACCGCACTGGATCGAGGAGACCGTTCCACCGCGGCGCGGGTTCCAGCACGACCCGGCTACCCGTACCCGGCTGGCCGCTGGCCCCGTTCGTTCCACCGGTGCTCCTGCCACCGGTGCTCTTCACGCCGCAGCCACTCCCCTGACTACTCGACGGCGGTCCGCCCGGGGCCGGTGGCCGGTTCTTCGTGGCAACGCCGCTCGCCTGGACCGTCGCCCCCGAGATGTTCGCCCCGGGCGACAGAGCCAGGCCGTGCGCGGGCAGCGCGCTCTTCGACGGCCCCGCCTCGTTCGGGGTGACCGCGAGGTTCGACGAGACCACACCGCCCGCGGCAGCAACCCCGACCGCGACGGCGGCCTCGGCGGTGGGGGCAGCCTCGGGATGCTCGGCACCGGCTTTCTCGTCAGAGGAGGCCTGGCCCAGAAGCGCCTCGGATTTCGCGATCCGCCCCAGCAGGCTGAGCCGTTCGGCCGCCCATTCGGCCTGGTGCCGATCCAGCCGGGTGGTCATGGTGGCCACCTGGCGTTGCGCGTCCTCCGCCTCCGTACGGGCCATGGCCAGTCGGGAGGAGAACTTGGCCGCCCGGCCCTCGGCCTCGACGAGCTGTCTGCGCAGCAGCTCGGCCTCATGGGCGAGCTCCGCCGCCGAAGGGCCGGCGGGATCACCGCCCGCCCCCGGGGAGCCCGCCGGCACCGGGCCGGCGGCACCCGGGCCGACAGTACCCTCGCCGGCGGCACCCGGGCCGGCCGGGAGGGCCTGGGCCGCGCCGGGTGTCACGGCGTACGCCCGGGCCCGCATCGCTGCCTCGATCTCCTCGACCCGGGCGCTTGCGATCACGGCATGGCGCTCCGCCTCGGCGATCCGCCGTTCGGACTCCGCGGCACGCTGTTCGGCGACAGCGAGCCGGGCAGTTAGATCCGCCTTCTCCAAGGCGACGTCGTCACGCTGCCGGCGCAACCGGGCGATCAGCTCGGCGGCCTGCCCTGTGCCCGTGCCGCGGGCGCCCGAACCGGGGACACCCGTGTCGGCGTCGCCGACGCACGCCGCCACGGCGTTCCCGGCCTCGGCAGCATTCCCGGCATTCACGCGGTTCACGTCGTTCGCGGCTGCCGCCTGATCGGCTGACGGGACCGCGCCGGGGCGGGATTCGTCGAGGCCCAAGCCGGTGCCGGCCGGCGTCTCCACCGATCCCGCCCGATTCCGCGCGGCGTCAGCGTCGGCGTTGCGGGCCTGCCGGCGCAGCGGCGCGATCAGGAAGACCCAGGCCAGCGCCGCACCAATGAGCATCGCCACCAGCACGTATGCCAGGATCTGCCCGGCGAGGTACAGCATGGGCTGCCAGCCTCCTTACCGCGGTAGGTCGGTCGAGATCACACCTGCCAGCGGGGGTGACATCTCGGTACGAAGGTTGTGGGAAGTGGAGCCCCCTCGGCGCCATCCAGGTGGTGACCCGGTCGCCGCCGCAAGACTCCCCAGCATTATTCGCAACGCCCGGCATCGGCCGCACCCGGGGAGGTTCAACCGTTGTCCACGTCGATCTCCCTGGGTGGGAAATCACCGTTCACGGACGGCAGGCGACGAACAGCACCCCAGGGAGGAGTGAGGAGTATGGGAAGACAACCGCGAGGGCCGCCCGTCGGGAACATTTCACGCCAGCTGGTCACCAGTCCAGACAGCATGCCCCAACGAGCCGTCAACGTGCGTGGTCTCCTCCGCCGCGCGGGGGAGACCTCCGCCCCCGCGCACCCAACATCCGCGTCTCCGTCGGGGTCAGAGAAGACCGGGGAGCTCCTGAGGCGCGAACCACAGCAGTTCGAAGCCCTCGACGCTGTCCACGGTGAAGGCGGCGTCATCCCCACCGAGATCGGCCTCGACGATGCACTTCGCCGCCGCCGCGACCGCCGCGACAACCTCCTCGTCGTCTCCGTCGTCGACATGGATGGCCTGCACGGCCGACCACGGCACCGGGAAGTCCACCTCGACGGCACCCTGCTCAAGATCATCTCTTACCCGCACCTCGCCGTCCGCGACATCGGCCACGAAGACCATGCGCCGGCGCGGCGCGGACGGGTCGGCGTCCAGCAGCCGCAGGCTTGCCCGGCCGGCGTCGTGCAGCGCCGCGTACTCCAACTCCTCCTCGGACTCCGACTGGGCGTACCACTCGCGCGTCGCGGGGGTGACCGCGAATCCGGTGCCTGGGGGGATGCGCGCGGACTCCCAGACCGATCGGGCGACGGCCAGCGTGGACGGGAGATAGATGCGCACCCGCTCAGTGTGCAACCAACCGGGGCGAGCCGGCTACGAGGACCAGGTCAGCCACGAGGACCAGGTCAGCCGGCCAGGCCGAGCCCAAGCCGGCCCCCGCTCGCCTCGGCGTCGTCGGTGGCCCCGGCCACGCCGGAACGGGCGGAACGGGCGGCGGCATGCAGGGCCTCGCCCGTCGTACGCAGCGCCGTCTCGAACACCTGGGCCCGCCGGGTCAGATCCATCACGTTTCCGCCGATGACCTCGAGATCCTCCGGACCTGGGCAGAGCACCGTCACCCGGGTGCCCGCCGCCTCCACCATCTCGACCTCCCGCATCAGCCGGCGGGTGGCGGCCCGGCGGACCTGGCGTTCGACCCGGGCCACCGTGCCACGGGGTCGGTCGAGGTGGAACGAGCAGGCCGGGGCGAGCACCAGGATCTCCGCGAGGCCCGCGTCGGCGAGAAGATCGACCGATGCGGGCGATCGGGTTCCGCCGTCAACGAATCGCTGGCCGTCCACCGCGACCGGGGCGTACCAGCCGGGAATGGCACACGACGCCATCACCGCCTCGGACAAGGTTGCCCGAGGCGCATCGGCCACACCGAACAGCACGCGCTCACCGGTGTCGAAGTTCATGGCCACCACCCGCAGCGCGGGCCTGGTGGGCCACCCGGTCGGATCGAGGCCCTTGCGGTCCATCGCCGCGGTCACCAGATCGCCGACCGCGGAGATCTTCCCACGGCCCTGTGGAAGCATCGCCGCCAGCGTGACCATCGGCGAGGACCGCCGGGGGTGCCGGGCACTGGCCGTCAGCAGCCTCGGTGAACCCATGCGCATCCGGGGGCGCGGGGGTAGGGAAGCACCGAGGTCGCGGTAGTCAAGAACGGGATCCCCCGCCTCGTAGATCCCCCGCTCGGAATTGGCCATCACGTCGATGCCGATCCCCAGACCGAGCAGGGCCGCGACCACCGAGCCGGCGGACGTGCCGACCACCAGGTCGGCTCCGCTCAGATTACGGCCGGTCGCGGTCTCGACCGCCCGCATCGCGCCGATCATCCAGGCGGAGCCGAGCACTCCACCGGCTCCCAGGACCAGACCTCTGCGTGGGGCCCGTTTCCTGGTCATAGTCCACCTCCCGGCGCGGCGACCGGGAAGGGAGACGCATCGCGCTGGGATGCCCGCCGCCCGGCATGCTCGCTGCCATGTGGGCCGCCCGGTCGCACCTGGGCCGACCCGCCCACAAACGGCGTGCCCGCCTCGTCGGGACGGCCGGGGATGGGCCGGTAACAGTCCATGGTCCGCGTTGACCGTACCTTGCTGCTCCCGGCGCTCGAAGCGCCCGGGCAGTCCACCGGACTACTCCGGCGGCTCCTCGCTACTCTCTTCGGGGAAGCTGGTCTCCAGCACTCCCCAGTTCCGCAGCCGCTCGGCGAACTCCTGGGGGGTCGTGTCGTGGAGCAGGGCGAGCGCACGCACGTCGCCATCCCGGATGGACAGCACACGGCCGGCGTAGTCGTCCCGTTGGCGCTGGATCTGGGCAACCCACCGACGGACGAGAGCAGAGGAGTCCGGCGGAGCCTCGCTCAGCTTCTCCAGGTTGAGCACCGTACGTGGGCGACGCTCCCGCGGCGGCAGCTGATCCTCGTTGGGCAACAGCGCCGAGACCGGGACTCCGTAGAATCCCGCGAGTTCGGAGAGTTGATGCACGCTGATCATGCGGTCACCGCGTTCGTAGGAGCCAACGGCAGCGGTCTTCCACCGCCCCCGCGACTTCTGCTCCACTCCCTGCAGCGACAGACCCTGCTGTATCCGAATCGCCCGCAACCGGGCGCCCACGGCCTTCGCGTACTCTCGGCTCACCCGACACACCCCCAGCCGTCTCGAACGAGCATCACGTACCTCTCGCCGCGCCCATAGGAGATCAAGGTACGACTCGTGTGGTGCTGGCGAGGCATGCTCCCACTAGCGTAACGTTGCCGAAAGAGACCGCTCGCAGATACATATACGATGCTACGTTACGTGACTTTCTTGTACGACTTCTCTCGCATCTCAGACTCTACGGATTAAGAAAGCTACTCTATGTAGTAAATTTTATAAGGTCGGAAGCTATCAGTGAGATCTCTCTCACGACTTGACCGAAGTTCCTCCACACAGCGATGCCCCCAAATTGCTCGTTGTAACCGCCCCCACTACACCAAGATGGCGACACGAATACTTTATGTCACGGTTACGCCAAGGGCGTAACCGTGAGTTGCCGACGCCGCGCAAGCAATCGGCCGGACGGCAGCAGGCCCAGCGGGGGATGCGGCCCCGGCTCGTCCGTCGGGACGGCCTGCCCGCTCACCAAGATCATCTGGTTCGCCGGACTCACCGAGTTCACCGGGCCTGGCGCCGCAGGCTCCCCCGCCGACGGCGGGGAGCCGCCGGGCGGCCAAGCAGCCGGCCGGCCAGCTCCCTGATCGCCAGCCGGGCCGGGGAGGTCGGAGCGATGTCACGCAGGAGCTGTCCGGCCACCTGAGCGGCGTCCAGCCCGGCGAGGTCGTAGGGCACCAGGGCCACCGGCTCGGTCCCGGTGTGGCGCAGAATCGCCCGACTGACCTCGCGGGCCGGGTCTCCGCCCACGACCGAGGCGCGCAGCCGGTTCACCACGACAAGCGGGTCGACGGAGGGGACGGTCTCCCGCAGGTCGGACAGTCCCCGCACAAACCGGACCAGACCGACCGGTTCGGCAGACGCCACCGCCAGCACGACGTCGGCCGCGCCCAGCACGGCGAGCGTCGCTCCGTTACGCCGGGGCGCGGAGGTGTCGAACGACAGTTCCTCGTCCGTCTCCAGGCAGAACCCGCAGTCCACAACGACGAAGGACGCCAGGCGCCGGGCCATCGACAGCACGGTCTCAACGGATGCCGGGCGTAGCTCGGGCCATCGCGAGGGGCGGGGGATGCCGGGCAGCACTCGCAGGCCGCCGCCCAGATCACGGCACAGTACAGCGAGCCGGGGCACGTCCAGCAGCCCCTGGTTGGCCGACCGGGCCGCCGCAGCCAGACCGGGGGCCTCCTCGAGCAGGCCGACGAGCTGCCCGACCGCGCCGCCGTAGGAGTCGGCGTCCACCAGCAGGGTGGAGGTCCCCAGCCCGGCGAGTTCGGCGGCCAGGCACAGCGCGATCGTGGTGCGTCCCGGCGCGCCGGCCGGACCCCATACCGCGATCACCCGGCCCACCCGGCCGTCGCCCGGTCCGATCGGCCCCACGCCGTCGGTGACACCGATGGCCGGGGCGAGCGGCCCGAACCCGACGAGTGGTTCGCTGTAGGAACCGGGCGCCCGGGTCGCCGGCGCGGCCGCGTTCGTCGCCAGCGCCCGGGATGCCTCGACGACCGCTCCCGCGATGACCTCCGCGGTGGCGTCCGAGGGGATGACCGCGGCCACGCCGAGCTGCCGCAGCCGCCGGTCGCCGTCCTCGTCGCCGGGGGCGGTCAGCCCGACCACCGCAATGCCCGCCATGGCCAGGCGGGTCAACGCATCCCGGTCAAGCCGGCGCAGGTCCGCAGACAGCAGGGCAGCCCGGGCCGCGCCGGTGGTCGCCGCGGCCAGCAGGTCCGGCAGGTCGACGCAGCGGCGCACCACCGTAACCCCGAGGTCGCGACGATCGAAGGCCGAGACCAGGCCGGCCTCGACCATCGCATCGGTGACAGCGGTGAGGATCGGCAGGCTCACCGGCCGTACCCCGGCACGGTGGTCGGTCCCGTCGAGCCGACCCCACCGCGGGAGTCGCGCTCAATCTTCACGACGTCGACCCGCTCGCTCTGCGAGGCCGCGACGGCCTGGATGGCGTTGTCCACCGGTACGCGCAGCGTTAGCGAACGGTCCCCGTTGGTCAACTTCTCGAGGCTGACAAACTCGACGTCGTGCAGGATCAGCACCTCGGCCCCCGCGCCCGCGGGCGCGGCCGGTGTGCTCCGGCCGGCCTGCTGATCGCCCCCGGTAGTGCTCGGCGCGACGGCGCCGCTCTGGAACACGAAGACGTCCACATGGTCACCCGGTCCGAGAGCCGGCAGCCGCCCGGCCTTCACGATGATCGGCACCAGCCGCGTCGGCTGGGTGTTCTGGCCGGCGAAGTCGGGCCCGCTCACCAGCTCGCCGGTGTCCACCGGCCGCGCCAGGGTGGCGCCGACCAGGTCGTCGAGACGGCTTCCCGGGTAGTAACGACCCGAGGTCCTCTCGTCGAGCCTGGCCGGCACCGTGGCGAGATCCCCGGCGACGATGATGTGCCCGGCCGGCATGTCCACCTTGGCGACCACCCACTGGTGGGTCGCGTCCGCGCTGGCGAACAGCCGCGCCCCGACGACCACCGAGACGAGCACGAGTAACACCCCGACGAGCAGCCGGGAGTCACGCCACCGTCGGCGGGTCAACCGACGGGCCGGGGGTGATGCCGGTGGCGGGGACGCCTCCGGGCGGGCCGGTGCCGCGGCGAGCTCGGTCACCGGGAGACCTCCCTTTTCTCCTGGCCGGACCATTGGTACATGTTCGCACCTTCCGGTCGCAGAGCGTACGCGGTCGTCGGCCCTGAGCCCAGCCAAACCAGCGAGGAATCGGATGCGGACCGAACGGGATCCGTCGACCTCTGGGCCAGGCGGGCACGGGTAGCGGACCAGTCCAGTACCTGCGAGCACGGGCTTTTGGCGGTATCCGCGTGCACTTATCCACAAGCACGCGCATCCGGACGCGATAAGCGGTGGTATCTCTGATACACACGTGAGGAGAGACATCTGCCCTCAGAAGGAGGACTTTGATGAACGACCGCTTCCTTCAACTCAGCGATGTGGCGGACATCCTCAACATCTCCTCCAGCCAGACCTACGCGCTTGTCCGCTCGGGCGAGCTCCCCGCCATCAAGATCGGGGGACGGGGTCAGTGGCGGGTGGAGCGCACCGAGCTGGAGGCGTACATTCAGCGCGCCTATGAACAGACCCGGGCCTTCGTCGCAGCCAATCCGATGAGCCGTAACGAGGCTCCGCCCGAGGACTAGGGGGACGTAATGAAGTAACAAATACGTGATCGAGAGCATCATCGCAGGTCACAGGCCTGTGGAGGGTTCGAAACGCGCAAGTTATTTCATTTCGACTCCTAGTACTCCAACCCGACTTTTGTGATCAGTTGAGTTGTAGCTTCACG
>NZ_CDWRCM010000058.1:0-10570 GCF_977927585.1 Frankia sp. CcWB2
ACACCTCAACAGCACTCGACGGAGATCGTGCACCAGAACCAGCGCGCCGGCGAAGAGCGCGTCGGAGTGAACCCGGAGAGACCCGCGGCGGGAGGCCGAGGCCTGGAGGAGGGGCGGGACGGTCGGAGAGGCGGCACGACGGAGAGCTGGTGGCCGCGGGGTAGATGCCACGGGGCGGGCGGCCAGGGGACACGTGGCTGCGGGACCGGTCGCCGGGTCCGGGGGAACCCGACGGGGAGGGGAACCCGACGGGAGAGTGGGGGGAGGAGCGAAGAGGAGCGGAGCCGTGGAGAGCAACAGTAGGAAGTACACGATCGCCGTCCAGGGCCCGAAGTCCTCACGCCCCCTGGAATCTGGCACCGTGAGAGTGGAATGTCCGGACATGTCATCGTCCACACCATTGCGCCCGTACCCGACAGCCGGGGGCATCCTCATCCCCCGTTAAACGGAGACCCGCCGTCGACGCTCCCCGTGAGCGTGTATACAAATAATCCTCACCACGCTCAACACGCGAGTGTCACCCAGACGAGAGAACCAGCCACCCATCCGGAACCAGAAGATCGAGTATCTTACTCTTGTGTTGACCATGGCGAGGGGGCCGACCGTGACGACAGCTCAGCCGGGAAGTGGACCGACCGTACGTCGGATCCTGCTCGGCTCTCAGCTCCGTCGACTTCGCGAGGAGAAGGGCATCAGCCGGGAAACCGCCGGCTACCACATCCGCGCCTCAGAGTCGAAGATCAGCCGGATGGAGCTTGGCCGCGTCAGCTTCAAAGAACGCGACGTCGCCGACCTGCTGACCTTCTATCAGGTCACGGACGATGCAGAGCGCGCCCCATTGCTGGCCCTTGTCCGGGAGGCGAACGCCGCTGGCTGGTGGCAGAACTTCAACGACGTTCTCCCGTCCTGGTTCCAGCCGTACATCGGTCTGGAGGAGGCGGCCCAGCTCATCCGGACCTACGAGCTCCAGTTCATTCCGGGCCTGTTGCAGACCGAGGACTACGCCCGAGCAATCATCACGCAGGGTAGTGATCACCTACCGGCCGCCGTCGTCGAGCGCCGGGTTAACGTGCGGCTCAACCGGCAGAAGCTGCTGTACCGTAAGAACCCGCCACGGCTCTGGATAGTCATCGACGAGGCGGCGCTGCGTCGGCCGATCGGCGGGCCGAAGGTGATGCGGGCCCAGATCGAACACCTCATCACCGCGTCCGAGCTACCGAACCTCACTCTGCAGGTGATGCCGTTCTCCTTCGGCGGCCACGCGGCGGAGGGTGGGGCCTTCACGATCCTCCGCTTCCCCGAAATGGACCTGCCGGACGTGGTCTACCTGGAGCAGCTCACCGGTTCCACCTACCTCGACAAGCGCGAGGACGTTGACCGGTACATGGAGGTGTATAACCGGCTCAGTGTCGACAGCACGACCCCGGGTGACACTCCCGAACTGCTACGGCGCATCATCACCGAGCTCTGAACGCGGTTCGCTCCCAGCTCACCGACCGGCTGCTCCGCCGGCCCGCCGGCCTACTACTCGGCCGGCCTGCCGTTCTGCCGGCTCGCCGTTCTGCCGGCCTGCCGGCCCTACTGCTCCGCCATCCCGCCGATCGGCTCGACCCGCCTGGTCGGGTCCGTGACCGCGCTCGCCGGCCAGGTCAGCTCCAGGCTGAGACACCGATCGTCCAGCTCCACCGAGACCTCGATCCCGCCCGGGTCCTCTCCCCCGCAGCCGAGCTGCGGGGGCGGCAGGCCCTGCGGCCAGGGCAGCGAGACGAAAACACTGCCGCCGGCCGGCGTCCACAGGACCGTCATAATCGCCCGGCCGCCTGGGACGGCGGCGAGCACCTCCCGCACCTGATCGGCCACCATGGCCCGCACGGGAGCTGGCGCGAGCCGCAGATCGCCGGACAGCTGGATCTGGACGGTCATTCCCGCAGCCTCGGCGTCGGCGACGACCGCGTCGAGGTCCGCCAGCGCCGACGACGGACCACCCCCGGTGATCATGCGACGGACGGCGGCCGCCCGTATCGCGCACCTGCTCCGAACGGCGGCTTCCCGTGGGTCCAGCCAACCGCCCGCGACTCCGTCGAGTAACGGCAGCACCTCCCACCCCACGGTGTGCAACCACTGCGCCCGCTCCCACCTGATCATGGTGAACGCATCCACCTGGGCGGCGACCTCAGCCTCGGCGGCCAGGGCGCGGGCGGTCGTCTCCGCGGTGCCGCGCAGCAGGGGACCCAGCATCGCGGTCACAATCTGCACCCCGCACGCACCGTAGATCAGTACCCCCAGCCGCGCCAGCACCAGCGGTTCGGTGGTACCACGCAGGAACACCGCAACGATCATCATGGCGATCGCGACCAGCAGCGCACCCACCCATTCCCAGAGTGGCCGGGAGGCGGTGATGAACGCTAGGAGCAGGGGAAGCACGAGCAACGGCCAGTCCGCGATCCGGACGATGTCCGCGCCGACGGTGTTCGCTATGCCGGCGACGGCGACGGCGAGGGCCAGGAACAGCAGCACGGCCGCCTCGGGACCGCTGATCGGCCGACTCCGTCCGCGCCGGACGAAGGCGACGGTGAGCGCGGCCACCAGCAGCCACATCGCTCCCGCTCCAGCCATCGTCCGCACCCATCCACCCGTGCCGACCAACGGCACGAGCATGATGATCAGCCACAGCCCGGCGATCTGCCCGAGCGCCCGGCGCAGCCCGGCGGCATAGGCGTCGCGTAGCTCGGCGGCGATCGCGGCGACGTCCCGACGATCGCCGACCCGCCCGCCGACCCTTCCGGCCCCGCGATCACCCCGATCGCCGCGATCATCGCTCGGCTGTGGTCGCGTCACGTGCCCCGTCGTCGCGTCCGGGGCGTGCCACTGCAGTTCCACAACGGTGCCCTGCCCCGGGCGCGCGTCGATGCGGGCGGTCCCGGCGACGTCCACCAGCCGTCCGACGATGGACTCGCGCAGCCCGAGCCGGGCGGGGTCGACCCGCTGCGGGTCGAAGCCGCACCCGGCGTCGGACACCGTCACGATGAGCAGGCCCGGGCCACCGCCGAGGAGCAGCGAGGCACGCCGGGTGCCGGAGTGCCGTTCCACGTTGACCAGCGCCTCGCCGACCGCTCCGACGAAGGCCTCCACAACCACGGCCGGGGGCTCACCGGGAGGTTCCCCCGCGACGGCTGGGAGACGCCGGTCCTCGAGGCTGACCTGCAGCCCCCGTCGAGCGGCGTCGCGGACGGCCTCGGCCAACCGATCGCCGATCGGCGGACCGACCTCGTCGTCCCGGTCGAGCAGGCCGCGCACGGCGGTGAGGCTCTGCGCACATCGACGCCGGGTGAGTGCCACGTCCCGTCCCCCGCCCCAGGCGATGCCGGTCAGGGTGTTCAGCACCGTGTCGTGGATGACTCGCTCCCGTTCCCGGCGGTCGCGGGCGACGGCGAGGACCACCGCCTCGCTGCGGTGCCGGGCCACAACGTTCGCCCAGCGATGGTCGGCCGTACGGGCGATCCGGCGCAGTCGACCGATCGCCAGCCCGAGTAGACCGGGAATGATCAGCAGCATGGCGGTTTGAGAGAAGACCTGGGGGTTGTGGCCCCAGCCGCCTACGAGAGTGGCGCCGCACAGCGTCAGGAGCAGGACCGACGCGACGGCCGTCGGAAATGTCCAGACCGTCACGATCCCGGCGTTGATGGCGGTCAGGAAGACGAAGTTCCCGCTGTCCCCCACCGAAGCGGGCGGCAACCAGGACGAGGCCGTCAGGGCGAGGACCGTCGACATCGCGACCGTGCTGGTGGTCATCGATCGACGGATCCCGCGTCGCAGGCTGACGACGCAGAAGACGAGACCGCCGATGACCGTCAGCCCCGCGACGGCCATCGCCGCCGGCCTGTGGTCGTACCAGCGCCAGACCGCGACGTAGCACACCGTCAGCAGGACCGCGACCGCCCGCAGAGTAACGAGGACGCGCCCCATGACCTGTTCCAGCGCCTGGTAAGCCCGGCCCAGCTCGACGGAGGCTCGGCCCAGCTCGAGCGTGCCCTCCCCGAAGGCGGCCACCGTGCCCGCGGAGGCGGTAGCGGCGGTGCCCGTGGCGGCGGAGGATGCCGGCGCCGCGAGCGGGACCGGCTCCCGCACCCCGGACGGGACCGGCTCCCGCACCCCGGGCGAGGCCGCCTCCCGCCCGTCGGCAGTCACGCCCTGCTCGGCCCGGGGAGGTCGCCCGGACCAGGGTAGGGGCCGACTTCGCACCTCATCATCATGATGGCTCTGTCCCCTCAGCATCGAGGTTCCTGTCGACGACAAGCTTGCGACGGTATAGAGGCCGCGACGGCGTCGAGCAGCGACCCACCGCCGACCGGGCGGGCCGTTGGCAGGCTACCGGCGGCGCCTCGCCTTGGTCCGCAAAGGACCGGCTCGCCTCTCATCCGTCGGACCGCTCATCCGTCGAAAAGGTAACGGGACGGCCCGACCTCCCATTCGGGGGAGCTAGTCACGGTCCAGGGACCGCAGACCGTGCTCAGGTCCCCAAAATTCGCTGACCGAAGAGTCACCGCCACCGCCCGACGGGCCGGAGGAATGCAACGCCGCCGGGACAGCTGTGTCCTAGGCTTGACGACGTGTGGAAAGGCAGCTCTTGAATCCTCCCGCCACGCCGCCCAGGCCGCCCACGCCGCAGCCGCAGCCGTCACCACCGGCAGGCCCAGTAGCACCGGCAGGCCCAGTACCACCGGCGGAGCTGTCCGCGCGGCTGACCGGGTTGTCTCCTCGCGACGCCCATCGGCTAGGCCGACGGCTCGCCGAGAGCCGGCGCACCCGCGAGCCCGCCGCGCGCCAGCGGGCCCTACAGGCCATCGCCGCCGAGGTGGACCGGGCGGCGCTGCAGGTGGAGCGGCGCCGGGCCAGCGTCCCGACGCTCGACTACCCCGACATCCTTCCGGTCACCCAGCGCAAGGACGAGATCCTCGCCGCGATCCGGGATCACCAGGTGGTCGTCGTCGCCGGGGAGACCGGGTCCGGCAAGACCACCCAGCTACCGAAGATCTGCCTGGAGCTCGGCCGCGGGATCCGGGCGATGATCGGGCACACCCAGCCGCGCCGAATCGCCGCGCGTACCGTCGCCGACCGCATCGCGGAGGAACTGCGCACCCCGGCTCCCCAGGCGGGCGGCGTCGTCGGCTACCAGACCCGGTTCACCGACCAGGTGCACGAGAACACGCTGGTCAAGCTCATGACGGACGGCATCCTGCTGGCCGAGATCTCCTCCGATCGCCAGCTGCGCCGCTATGACACGCTCATCATCGACGAGGCGCACGAACGCAGCCTCAACATCGACTTTATCCTCGGCTACCTGCGGTCGTTGCTCCCCCGCCGGCCGGATCTCAAGATTGTCATCACCTCCGCGACGATCGAGACGGCCCGGTTCTCCGCCCACTTCGAGGACGCCCCGGTCATCGAGGTGTCCGGGCGCACCTATCCGGTCGAGGTCCGCTACCGCCCACTCGTCCCGGCGGCCGACGGACCGGCCAGCGGATCGGCCAGCGGCCCGGCCGACGGGCGGAGGACCGGCAGGGAGAACGGCGAGGTCGAGCGCGACCAGACCCAGGCCATCAGCGAGGCGGTCGACGAGCTGTGCGCGGAGGGCCCGGGCGACATCCTGGTGTTCCTCAGCGGCGAACGGGAGATCCGCGACACCGCTGAGGCACTCACCCGCGAGCAGCGGCCGAACACCGAGATCGTGCCGCTCTACGCCCGCCTGTCCGCCGGCGAGCAGCACCGGGTGTTCCAGCCGCACACCGGACGGCGGGTGATCCTGGCCACCAACGTCGCCGAGACCTCGCTGACCGTGCCGGGAATCCATTATGTGATCGATCCGGGCACCGCGCGGATCTCCCGCTACAGCCACCGCACCAAGGTGCAGCGGCTGCCCATCGAACCGATCTCACAGGCCTCCGCCAACCAGCGCAAGGGGCGCTGCGGGCGGACCGCCGACGGCATCTGCATCCGCCTCTACAGCGAGGAGGACTTCGCCGGCCGGCCGGAGTTCACCGATCCGGAGAGCCTGCGGACGAACCTGGCCTCGGTCATCCTGCGGATGGCCGACCTCGGCCTCGGCGGGATGGCCACGTTCGGGTTCCTCGATCCACCCGACCCCCGCCAGATCAGCGACGGCGAACTGCTCCTCGCCGAGTTGGGGGCATTCGACGCCACCGCGGCCGATCCCCGCCACCGGATCACTCCCCTCGGCCGGCGGCTGGCGCAGATCCCGGTGGATCCCCGGCTGGCCCGCATGGTGCTCGCCGCCGACGAGCAGGGCTGCCTGCGCGAGGTGCTCGTCATCGCCGCCGCGCTCGCGATCCAGGATCCCCGGGAGCGCCCGGTCGAGCACCAGCAGGCGGCCGATGCCCGCCACGCCCGGTTCGCGGACCCGACCTCGGACTTCCTGGCGTACCTGAACCTGTGGAACTACCTGCGCGACGCCCGCGGCGAGCTGTCGGCCAACCAGTTCCGGCGGATGTGCCGCACGGAGTTCCTCAACTACCTGCGCATCCGGGAATGGCAGGACGTGCACGGCCAGCTCGCCGCGGTGGCCCGCGGCCTGGGGCTCACCCCCCGGGATGACGGCTCCGGCGCGGCCGATCCACGAACCGATCCACGGGCCGTGCACCAGGCCCTGCTGACCGGGCTGCTGTCGCACATCGGTCGTTACGACCCGGAGCGCCGGGAGTACGCCGGCGCCCGCGGCGGCCGCTTCGCGCTCTGGCCGGGCTCCGCCCTGGCCCGGCGGTCGAACCGCGCCGAGCGCACCGGGCCGACAGCCACGTCGGCGGACCCGACAGCCGCGCTGGCGGACCCGGGGGACCCGGCGGGCGAGGACGCGCCGAAGCGGCCGTCCGGACCACCCGCCTGGGTGATGGCCGCCGAGCTGGTGGAGACCTCCCGGCTGTGGGGCCGCACCGCCGCGCGGATCGACCCGGACTGGATCGAGCCGCTCGCCGCCCACCTGGTGCATCGCACGTACAGCGAGCCGCGCTGGTCGCGCCGGCAGGGCGCGGTGCTCGCCGACGAGAAGGTGACCCTGTACGGGGTGACGATCGTCGCCTCCCGGCCGGTCCAGTACAGCCGGGTCGACCCGGCCCTGTGCCGGGAGCTGTTTCTCCGGCACGCGCTGGTCGAGGGTGACTGGCAGACCCGCCACGCCTTCTTCCACGCCAACCGGGAGCTGCTCGCCGACGTCGAGGAGCTGGAGCACCGGGCCCGGCGGCGCGACATCGTCGTCGACGACGAGACGCTGTTCCATTTCTACGACGAGCGCATCCCCGCGGATATCGTGTCCGCCCGGCACTTCGACGCCTGGTGGCGCAAGGCGCGCCGGACGACCCCGGACCTGCTCGACTTCCCGCGCTCAATGCTCGTCTCCGCGGGCGCCGAGGGAATCACCGAGGCCGACTACCCCGACGTCTGGCAGGCGGGCGACCTCGCGCTGCCGCTGAGCTACCAGTTCGAACCGGGCTCGGCGGCCGACGGGGTCACCGTGCACATCCCGCTGGCCGTGCTGAACCAGGTCGGCGCCGAGGGCTTCGAATGGCAGGTGCCGGGGCTGCGCGAGGAGCTCGTCACCGCCCTCATCCGGGCGCTGCCGAAGGCGGTGCGGCGCAGCTTCGTCCCGGCGTCGAACTACGCCAAGGCGGTCCTGGCGAACATCACGCCACGCCAGGTGCCCCTGCTCACCGCGGTGGAACACGAGCTGCGCCGGATGGGCGGGCCGGAGATCCCGCGCGACTCCTGGTCGCTGACGGGTGTGCCGGATTACCTGCGGTTCACCTTCCGGGTGGAGGACGCCGGCGGGCGGGTGCTGGCCGAGGGCAAGGACCTCGACGCCATCAAGGAGCGGCTGCGCCCGAGGACCCGGGAGGCCGTCGCCGCCGCGGCGGACGGCCTCGAGCGGGCCGGCCTGCGGGCGTGGGGGGACCTCGGCACCCTGCCGAAGGTCGTCGAGCTGCGCCGCGGCGGCAACGCGGCGGGCGGCAACGCGGCGGGCGGCCACGTGGTGAAGGCGTTCCCGGCGCTGGTTGACGAGGGCGGTTCGGTCGCGGTGCGGGCCGCCGGCACCGAGGCCGAACAGCGCCAGCTGATGTGGGCCGGCACCCGGCGCCTGGTGCTGCTGGGCGTCCCCTCCCCGGTGCGCGGCCTCAACGCCCGGCTGTCGAACGCCGCGAAGCTGGCCCTGAGCCACAACCCGCACCGCGACGCCGCCGACCTGCTGGACGACTGCGTGCGGGCCGCCGCCGACCGGTTGATCGCCGCGGCCGGCGGGCCCGCCTGGGACGAGGCGGGCTTCACCGCGCTGCTCGCCGCGGTACGCGCGGGGCTGCCCGAGGCCGCCTTCGAGGTGGTCCGCGAGGTTCAGCAGGTGCTCGGCCTCGCCCACGCGGTCGATCTGGCGCTGCGCGAGCTGCGTGCCCCGGCGGTGGCGGCGTCGGTGGCCGACGCGCGCGACCAGCTCACCTCGTTGATCTACCGGGGATTCGCCACCGACACCGGGGCCGACCGGCTGGCGGACCTCGTCCGCTACCTGACCGCGCTGGAACGGCGGCTGGAGCGGCTGCCCCGCGATCCCGGGCGGGACAGGCTCAATACCGCGACCGTCGGGCGCGTCCAGGACGCCTATCGGGAGCTGCTCGCCACCGTCCCCGCCGGCCGGGAGCCGGTGCCCGAGATCCGGCGCCTCCGCTGGATGATCGAGGAGCTGCGGGTGAGCCTGTTCGCGCAGAGCCTGCGCACCCCGTACCCGGTTTCCGAGGAACGCGTCTACCGAGCGATCGACGCCATCCTCGGTTAATCCGTTTCGGTGACTATGCCATGCTGGGACGGTGACCGGCGGGGGCGATGGGCACGGCGCTCCCGACTGTTTCGTGTCGTACGCGGACGACGGGCGGGCCTGGGCCGAATGGATCGCCGGGACGTTGGAGGATGCCGGCTACCAGGTCCTGCTTGAGTCCTGGGCGCCGGCGGGGACGCACCGAGTGGGGTGGCTGGACCGGGCGGTGAGCCAGGCCCGGCACACGGTCGCGGTGGTCTCCGACGGCTACCTGCGCTCCTCGCCCGCGGTCGCCGAATGGGCGGCGGCGTGGTCGGCCGACCCGACCGGAGGCGAACGCCGGCTGCTGGTGACCAGGGTGGCGGACCGGCCGCTGCCCGGTCTGCTCGGCCAGCTCGTCCCGGTCGACCGCAGCGAGATCGCCGTCCGGGCCAGCCTGCTCGCGGCCCTGCGTGGCGACCGGCCACAGCCGGAACAGCCGCCGGGCTTCCCCGGCCGGCGGGGGATCTTCCCGCCGGAGTTGCCGGCGGTGTGGAACGTGCCGGACCAGCCCGCCCGGTTCGTCGGCCGGACGGCCGCGCTCGCCCGGCTCGACGAGGCGCTGTCCCGCTCGCCGCTGGTCACCGTGACGGGAATCGCGGGGATCGGGAAGACCAGCCTGGTCACCGAGTACGCCCGCCAGCACCGGGCGGATCTCGACGCCGTGTGGTGGGTGCCGGCGGAACGCCCCGAGCTGATCGGCGAGCGGGTGCGCGAGCTCGCCCCGGCGGTGGGCCTACCCGGCCACGCGGAACCGGCCGCCGTGATCGCGAACCTCGGCCGGGCCGACGGCCGCTGGCTGATCGTGCTCGACGACGCTGCCGACGCCGACACGCTGCCGGCCTGGCTGCGGCCCGCCGAACCCGGCCGGCTGCTGCTGACCTCCCGCAACCCCGGCTGGGACCATCTCGGCCCGGTCGTGCCGGGTCGGACCGATGGACCGGGCCGAGTCCGTCACCCTGCTCGCCGGCCGGCTGCCCGCCGTCGAACGGACGGTCGCCGACCGGATCGCCGAGCGGCTCGGGGACCACCCGCTCGCCCTCGACCAGGCCGCCCACCGCATCAGCACCGGCCGCACTCCCGCCGAGACCTATCTTCAGGTGTTAATTGACCGGCCGGAGGTCCTCCTGGCGCAGGGGGAGGTGAGCGGACGGCCCGGGGCCACCGCCGCCACCCTCTGGGACGAGCCGATCCGCCGGCTCGACGCCGAGGCACCGGCCGCCGGCCACCTGCTGCGGATCGTCGCGCACGGCGACAACGAACCGATCCCAATCCGGCTGTTCACCGCCGAGCCGAACGCAATCCCCGACTCCGGACTCCGGGCTACGGGCGGCGGCCGGCGACCCGCTCGCCCTCGCCGACACCGTCGGCGCCCTGGAGCGGTACGGCCTGGCCCACCGCGACGCGGACACCGTGACGATGCACCGGCTGGTGCGGGCCGCCGTGCACACCCACACCAGCCCCGACCAGGCCGACGAGATCGTCGCGACCATGACCCGGATGCTGCGCGCGGCCCTGCCCGACGCCGTCACCGCCAACCCGGAAGCCTGGCCCGCCTGGCGGGAGCTACTCCCGCACACGCTCGCCGTGCTCGACGCCACCGACACCGACGTCGACGCCACCGACCCCACCGATGCCGACCGTCTGGAGGCCGACAGTCCGGAGGCCGCCTGGCTGGCGGAACGCTCGGCGGCCTACCTGCTCGGGCAGGGCCGGGCC